>JABLXG010000006.1 GCA_013178165.1 Anaerolineae bacterium | reverse complement strand
AATGAAGTCGCGTGTCATTTTGAGAGAAAATACACATGCGATTTGGTGCTTAGATGGGCAACCTTCAACCGGCATCTGAATTTCAACCGCGAAAGATACACTACCGGACTTTGCAACAGCCGTGGTGGCAGCGGCATTCTGAAGCCAGGCGCGACGGACCAGTCAAATTCTATTCGTGTAGTCAATAAAACAGTAAAACAGCGCAAGGCATCCACGGCGAGACTATCTAGTCACAGTGCCGAATTGTCTGGCAAATCTGCTTGATATGCATACGATCATGGCGGGCGGTAAAATCGGCCATTTCCAGCAGGGTGGTGGGACCAAAGATGCTATGCCGCGCCGGGCGTTGCCACTGCTCCGGGGTCAGGCCAGCCAGGAAGTCAAGCGTGATTTGCCGCTCAGCAACGAATTCGTTGGCCGGGTCACACCGGTCGTCTGCATTGCAGCTCATCTCTCCTGGCCCCGGAGGCGTCTGTGGCTCGGTCAGGAAGGGGTTGTTTTCGCTGGCGATGCGTTGCAGGCGCGGGCGCTGGACCGTGCGTTCGCTGTCGCGCAGGTGGCAGACGACTTCCAGTGGCGACCACTCGCCGGGCAGGGGATGCTGATCCCAGCGGCGGGATGCGTACTCTTGCAGGAGTCCAAAGAGCGCGCCGACATTCCCCAGCAGACGTGGCGCGATCATCTCCCGGCGCAGCGGACGCGGCTGAAGCGTGTCCAGCCAGCCCTGGTTGCAGACGCGCACGGTGAAATCATGGAGCGTGCCCTGTCCATCCGGCTGGGCCGGGCTGGTGCCGGTCTTTGCGTCGTCCGGGCGAACCCAGAAGGTATTGAGACCAGCCCGTTCCGCGGCGACAATGTCGTTTTCCCAATCGTCGCCGACCATGATGGCTTCGTTACTGGCGATGCCCAGCCGTCCGAGGACTTCTTCGTAATAGTGCGGCGTGGGTTTGGCAAAGTGGCTGTTCTCGATATGGGTGACGTGGGCGTAAGCGCTGAAATCGGCGGGGATTCCTCCCCAGCGCATACGTTCCGCCAGACCCTCGGCCATGAAGAGCGGATTAGTGGCGATCACAACGAGATAATCATGCTGGCGCAACCAGTCTAACAGGATAGGGGCCGAAGGGCGAGGTTGCACCCTGGTTCGCAGGTGGGCGTAGGTTTCCGCGTAAAAAGCCCGGAAAATCTCGATGGCGCGCTCACGGGAGACCCTCCAGGCATCGGTGACCACTTCCAGGAAGACGTCAAAATTGCGCGCAACAGGATTGGTGTTCTGCGTTACCGCCGCCATAGCCCTGAGCAGGCCGGCGCCAGCGTCAGCGCGACCGGTCATCCGTCCAAAGAACGTGTTCCAGTCATCAAGGCTTTGATCGGTGCGATTAAGCGGATTCGAGATCAGGGTATCGTCAAGATCCAGGAGGACGGCTTTGATCATCAGATTCTTCCAGTGCGCGGAAAAACGGCTCCAGGCCAGGCCGCTCGGCGTTGCATTGCGGGCAGCCCACATAGGGGTCTTCGATGGCGATGTTGTGTTTGGTGCAAGCCGTACTCAGCCGGAGGCGGCGACCTAACCCCAGGAAGACCGGCGTAACGGTCAGCGTCAGGCGGAGGTGTGGGCTGGCGTTCGCAGCGACGATGCCTGGTACCGGGCAGCGGGCGCAATCCGCCGGCCGCCAGGGCAGCGACGCCGGGTTGTCCCTGAGTAGACGGCATTCCTGGGTGGTGCGGCCACGATGAAAGTCAGCGTAATAGTGCGGACATTCACGGCCGGCGGGTGTGCGCATCAGGCAGGCTCCCCGTGGTGATGCCTTATGCGAAGGCCCGCGCGAGGCGGGCCACAGATGGAGGCGGCAGACCGGATCAGGCGCGGGTGATGTAGGCGCCGGTTTCGGTGTTGACTTTGATTTTGTCGCCAACCTCGACAAACAGCGGCACAACAACCTGCAATCCTGTCTGGGTGGTGACCTTCTTGGTGGCGCCGGTGGCTGTATCGCCTGCAACCGCTACCTCGGAGTCAACGACCTCATACACCCACGAGTTAGGCAGTTCGTAGTCGATGACTTCATCCTCATAGAGGAGGAGCTTCAGCTCCATGTTTTCGGTGAGGTAGCGGGCGTCATCACCAAAGACGTCCTTGTGCACGGCGGGCTGATCGTAGGTTTCGGTATCCATGAAGATCAGCATGTCGCCATCCTGATACAGATATTCGACAGGGCGACTTTCCAGGCGGACATCTTCGACACGATCGCCGGAGATGAAATTGTGCTGGATTGTCGCGCCGGTGCGCAGGTTGCGCAGGGTGGTGCGGATGGTGGCATTGCCGCGTCCCGGTTTGTGATGCTGATAGCTCAGGACCTTATACAGCTCACCATCCATCGTGAAGGTGACGCCCTTACGCAGGGCATTGACATCGATCATCGCTGGCAAATCCCTCTGAATGGTTTCGTGGTTGTCACTGGCGTGGTACGCAACAGGTTATTATAGCGGGGCTTTGTCCGCCTGTCATCCCGCAGTTTTGGGTGTTTACGCCGTCTGCCGCCAGCGTCGAGACCCGGCCAGCGGTGGAACAGGGTTAATCCCCCAGGTTGGTGCCAACCAGCCGGGCAGTTCGAATCCACGGATGATCCAGCGGCACGATTTTGCGCTGGCCCGCGACCTTTTCCAGCGGGACCGGTTCCACGCCATCGCCTCTGGCAGCAACCATCACCCCGAAGATGCCTTCGTTGATGAACTCCGCGCAGGCAGTACCGAGGCGCGTAGCCAGCAGGCGGTCGGCGGGTGAGGGCGTGCCGCCGCGCTGGACATGCCCCAGGATAGTCACCCGCGATTCCAAGCCGGTTAGCTTCTCCAACTGGCGGGAAAGGCGCACGGTATTACTTTCAGCAACCTGAGCGCCATAGGGGTCGGTGTCGTCGGAAGCCGCTTGCTTGTTCTTCTTGTTGTCCTTGGCGCTCTTTTCTGCCTTCTGGCGAACCTCATAGTCCTCCCTGGAGATGGCGCCTTCGGAGGTGGCGACGATGCTGAAATGCTTGCCCGCCCGGCTGCGCTCCAGGATGGCGTCCGCGACCTTCTGGACGTCGTACGGAATTTCCGGGATCAGGATCACGTCTGCGCCGCCGGCAATCCCGGCGCCGAGCGCCAGCCAGCCGGCATTATGGCCCATCACTTCGACAACGATAATGCGGTGGTGACTGTGGGCGGTGCTGTGCAGCCGATCAATAGCTTCAGTGGCGATATTGAGCGCTGTGTCAAAGCCAAAGGTGACATCGGTCATGGCGACATCGTTGTCAATGGTCTTGGGCAACGTGATGACGTTGAGGCCAGCCTTCATCAGGCGGTAGGCATTCTTCTGCGTACCGCCGCCGCCAAGGCAGACAAGCGCGTCCAGGTGATGCTTGTGGTAGTTGTCCACAATGACATCGGTCATATCCATGACCTTGTCGCCAACCGGCATGCGGTGCGGTTTGTCGCGGCTGGTGCCCAGGATCGTTCCGCCGAGCGTAAGAATGCCGGAAAGCGCCGCCCCTTCCAGGCGGACGGTGCGGTCTCCGACCATGCCGCGGAAGCCATCGCGGAAACCGATCACGCGCATGTTGAAGGCACCCTGGGCGGCCTTGCCGACGCCCCGAATCGCCGCGTTGAGGCCGGGACTGTCGCCCCCGGCAGTCAAAATGCCAATGTACTTGTCCATGCGGTCCTCCGCTTTTTCCCCCCCATCCTTCCGAGCGGATAGCAGCCATACTCCTGATTCTGGCAGGATCGCGGTCAGCGCGCCATCCAGGCGATCGCTTCAGCGGCCAGCTGGTCGAGCGGCTTGCGCACTTCTGTGCAGGACGGCAACGAGTTCAGGAAGGCGCGTCCATAAGCCTTGGTCAGCACGCGACGATCCAGGATGACAACGATGCCGCGATCGGTTTTGGTGCGGATCAGGCGGCCAAACCCCTGGCGAAAGCGCAGGATGGCGTCGGGCACGGCGTACTCGTTGAAGGGGTCCTCAAAGGTCTCCGCCCGTGCGGCGAAGACTGGCTCAGTCGGTACGGCGAAAGGCAGGCGGGTGATCACCAGGGCGCTCAGGTCGTCGCCGGGGATATCCACACCTTCCCAGAAGCTGCGCGTGCCCAGCAGGACAGCGCGTTCCGTCTGGATGAAGCCGTCAAGCAGGGCCTGGCGGCTGGTGCCGTCGCTCTGGTCAAAGACGGCAATGTTGCCCAGCGCCAGCCGGGCGGTGATGTTCTGGGCTGTCTGTCGGAGCTGGGTGTAACTGGTGAAGAGGGCCATCAGGCGACCGTTCATTGCGGTGGCCAGCTGGATAATGGCTTCCTCTACCGCTTCCTGGTAGCGGTAGCGATCATCCGGCTCCGGCATATCGGTCGGCAGGTATAGCAGCGTGGACTCGCGGTAGTTGAAGGGCGAGCCAACATCCAGCGTCTGTACCTCATGTGCCTGCAGGCGCTCCCGCAAGAAATCAAAGGAGCCAGCGGTCTGCAGCGTGGCGCTGGTCAGGACGACAGCATCCTTGGCCCGCCAGATATGTTCTTCCACCAGCGGGCCGACGTGCAGCGGGGCGCTGTGCAACGACACGCGGGTGCGATCCTGGCTGACCTCGACCCAGTAGATTCGGTTAGCGTCAGGTTCCTCGGTGAACGTTAGTAGCTGGAAGTGCAACTCCTCCATGCTGCGGCCGGCGGAACTGATGCTGTTGATGATGTCTTCGTATTCGTCGATCTCGTAGTCCACCAGCCGGTTGAGGGCGACGGCCAGGCGGTTTATGGCAGAGGCGATCCCGGTGGTGAACTGGCTCAGGGTCTTCCAGGCGGCCCGGATCGTGGCGAAGCCGGGTTCGTTGCGAACCTGATCGGTGATGCGGACCTGATTCACATAATTGCTGGGCTGCAGCAGCCTGGTTTGTTCCAGAAAGCGCAGGATCACGCCAAAGAAGACGTTGACGTGATGCTCCATCGCCTTCATGCTTTCCTCAACGTTTTCGACATATTCGGTTAACTGGGCGACGTAAGGTTCGGGGATATTGCCGCGGGCGCGGGTCAGCAGGTCGCCCAGGATGCCGGAGTTCAGTCCGCCCAGTTCGGCCATCTGGCGGCGGAGGGTGAAGTGATCCAGACGGAAGCTGAGGCCGTTGGTGGTGGCTTCTTCCAGGTGATGGGCTTCGTCGATCACCAGATAGCTGTAGGGGGGCAGGACGTGGTTGCCGGTGGCGACATCAGCCAGCAGCAGCGCGTGGTTGACGATCAGGATGTGCGCCGCCTCAGCGTTGCGCCGGGCGACATAAAAGGGACACGCGCCGTGCATCTGATCCTGGCAGCGTTCCAGGGTGCAGCCTTCGTCCTCCGCGCTCAAATGCCGCCAGACACCGATTTCCGCCGGGCCGCGCAGGTTGATCTCATTGCGGTCGCCGCTCTGGCTATCCAGCAGCCAGATCAACACTTTGGCATAAACGCGCAGTTCATCAACCGTGGTGGGCTGGCGGCGGCGCATTGCCGCTAGCCGGCGCGGGCACAGGTAGTTGCCGCGGCCCTTGAGCACGGCGGCCTGAAAATCCAGCTTCAGCGCCGCCCGTAGCAGAGGGATATCCTTGTTGAGCAACTGCTCCTGTAGATTGATTGTATCCGTGGAGATGACCACGCGCTGGTTGTTCTGTAGCGCCCAGTAGATGGCCGGGATAAGGTAGGCCATCGACTTGCCCGTGCCCGTGCCCGCTTCCACAAGCAGATGCTGGCTGTGGTTGAAAGAATTGGCCACGGCGCGCAGCATCCTGACCTGTTCCGGGCGGTGCTCATAGCCGGGCAGGCGCTGTGCCAGCAGGCCGTCTTGCTCCAGCAGGCCGGCCAGGTAGCCGGTATCCAGCGGGGTGATCTTCTCATTTGGTGTCAGCGGCGGGAGCCAGGGTTCGCCGGAAACTTTGAAAAGACCCTCGAAAGGCCGCGTAGAAGCTGGCCTGGCTGGTCGCGGAGATTCGTCAAAGGCGGTGCGGGCGCGTGTTTCCAGGGCGGCGATGAAGGGCGCAGCGGCCTGCCAGTCGTCGGCCAGGCTACGCGCTGCCGTGACGATTTCCTGCAATGTGTCCAGTGGCAACGCCAGGATGCGCTGCCACAAAGCCCAGTATAGCTCCCCGGTGGCGATGGCATCCGGCAGAGCGCGATGCGCCTCCGTCAGGCGGATACCCAGCTGCTGGGTCAGGCTGGTGAGGTTGTAGCGCGGGGCAGTGGGCAACAGGACAGCGGCCAATTCGTAGGTGTCGATCAGCTGGTTGCTGTACAGGATGTCCTGTCGCCTCAGAAAGCCAAGGTCAAAGCTGACGTTATGACCGACTAGGGGGGCAGCGCCAACAAAACGCTCGATGTCACGCAAAACCTGGCGGATGCGCGGCGCATCCAGGATGTCTTCCTGGCGGATGCCGGTCAGGTTGGTGATGTATGGGGGTATCTCGCGCTCAGGGTTAACCAGGGTTTCGTAGGTATCGATCAGTTGTCTATCACGAAAGCGGGCCAGACCGACCTCGATGATCGCATCGTGCAGGGGGTCCAGGCCGGTGGTTTCCAGGTCAACCGCAATAAATTCGCTGCGCATGATACATCCGATTTCTAGCCCGGTTCAGGGGCATCCGCCGGAGCAGCTCCATACCGTGCAGAGAGTATAGCATACGCCTTCAGCGGAAGCGAACATCCGTGCGAGGCATCGCGCCTGAAGTTCTCATGCTTTCAGAGAGAGGTCGGCTGAATATGGGGCGTACGGGCTGTATGAACCTCCCGCCAGGCAATTTGCACACCGGGCAGCAGAAAGAGCGCCAGGGTGCCCCCCATCAGCCAGTAGATGCCGCTCAACCCGATTCCCGGCAGCAGGGCATAGGCCAGCAGGGGGCCGATGGCGCTGCCTAGGTCGCCGACGGTGTTGACCACGCCCAGAATGCGCCCCTGGCGGTTCACGCCAGCGTGATCGCCAACCAGGGTCATAACCTGAGTTTGCAGGATGCTGGTGGCGATCGCTCCCAGAATGATACCCGCCAGCAGGATGTTGCCCCGGCCATCAGCCAGCAGCGCCAGCGCAGCCACGCCCGTCAGCAGCGCCAGGATGACCAGTCCCCAGCGGTTGCCGGTGCGATCAGTCAGCCAGCCAGAGAAGGGCGACACGAACGCGCTCAGGAACTGGTTGCCGGCCGTCAGGACACCGGTCAGCGTGGTCAGCGGTAGCAGGATGCCCAGGATGATCGTCGACTGGCCGACTCGTTCCTCCAGGAGGAGGGGGAGTGTGGCGCCCAGCACGCCGATGAAGATAAGCCAGTTGACGCCGAGCAGGGCGATGGCGACAACAAGCATCCACCGCGATGGCGCTGTACCGGGCATCACCGCCGAGGCAAGGGGTTCCGCCGCTGGAGCCGGGTTGCTGACGACCGCCGGGCGCGTTTCCGGCAGGAAGATCAGCCAGATCAGGCCCATGCCCAGTGCGATCCAGGCGCAGATGCGCAGGGCTTCCAGGTAGCCGATGCTATCCACCAGCACGCCGGCGAGGATGGCGCTGCCGCCGACGCCGACAAAGAAGAAAACCTGGTAGAAGCCGCTATAGCGCCCGCGATTGCGGCTGGTGGCGATATCCAGTACGGCAGTACTGCCGCCAATCCAGATGCCCGCCCAGGCGATACCCCAAAGCAGCCGCCCGATGAGCAGCGGCCAGAAGCCCGGCACGGTATAGAGAAAGTAGGACAGCCCGCCGATGAGCAGGGACGGCACCAGCATCCAGCGACGTGGGACGCGCTCGATCACCATCCCGTAAGGTGCGTTGATGAACAGGCGGATCAGGCGATTGGCGGATAGCATCAGACCGACATGCGTCAGTGTGATGCCAGCCTCAGCCGTATGGGTAGGCAGGGCCACGTAGAGCGCCGTATCGCCGGGCAGCGATAGCGCCAGGCCCAGGCCCAGCAGGATCAGGGTCATCCAGGGAGGGAGCTTTTGACGCCAGGCAGTCACGGGCGAGTATCCTTGATCGGTGAAGCCCATGCCTCGCGCACGGGCACGCCATCCCATTGCGGTGGCAGCGGCAGGTCAAGCAGGGCAGCCAGTGTCGCCGCCGTGTCGTAGATGTGCACCGGCGTGGTCAGGGCGTAACTGCGCCGGATGGCCGGACCGTTCAGAATCCAGGGGATGAGCAGGTCTTCCGGGCGGTCAGAGCCGTGATCGTGGTCGTGCCCGCCATGATCGGACAGAATGAGTAGCGTGAAGCGGTCGCGGACGCCGGCGGCGGTCAGCCGCTCAAGGAAAGCGCCCAGATCGCGGTCGCTTTGCTCGATGGCGGCAAGGTAAGCAGGGGACATCCAGCCGGCAAGATGGCCGATGTAGTCAGGCCGGGCCAGGTAGAGGAAGGTCAGATCGGGCTGGTGGGCGATCACATAGTCCGCGGCGATCCGGGCAACGATGGCATCCGTATCCTCATCTTCCCGATAGGCCCGGTAGTAGCTCAGATCAACATTGCCCGGTGCAGCGAGATCGCGCAATTCCTCCCAGCTATGAAACACAGCGACATGTTTCCCGGCGGCATGAGCGATCTCCAGAATACTGGGGTAAGCCTGAGCCGAGGGCGAATAAGTATTGCCGGTCACGCCATGCTTGGCTGCCGGAACCCCCCGGAACATGCTCATGTGGCAGGGCAGGGTATAGCTGGGCACTGTGGCCTGCGCAGTCCAGGTATACGCGCCGGTCAGCCACAGGCTGTCCAGGTATGGCGTATGGGCCTGGATCAGTCCATCCGGGCGGCAGGCATCCAGCACAACCAGAATCGTCTTGTTCATCCGTCACCCAACTCCGCGTAAAGTTGACGCAGGGGAACGACCATTTGCAACGGGCCGTTCCCCTGCGGATCAGTGTCTGCCAATCCAGGTGCTAGTTACCGCCAGTGGCTTCGGTCGGCTCGGCGGTCGGCTGCGGGGCTTCTTCCGGTTGTGCGGCAGCGGCGGCAGCCTCCGCCGCCGCAAAGCGGGCGGCGACATCAGCCTGGTAAGCAGTGAAGGACGCCGGTTCCAGGGGGATAACCCCGGCCTCGGCCAGCAGGCTGGCGGCGGTGTCGCGTACGGTGTACCAGGTCACAGCCTGCACCTCTGGCCGGGCCAGCGCCTCTTCCCGCACAACCAGCGTGATCGGCAGGGCCAGGGCATAGCTGCCATCGCGGATGGTTTCCAGCGAAGGAGCCACACAGCCGCTGCCGCTGTCCACGGCGACCGGGATCACCGCCGCTTCTGACTTCAGGAACTCGTCATAGGTCATGTACGCGATCGCGCCTTCCACGTTGGCGGTTGCGGCAGCACGGTAGAGCGCGTCGCTGTTCTCCTGCAGGGCGTCGGTACGCGGCTGGAGTAGTTCGTCGGAAACGCGGTTCAACAGGAAGTCGGTCTGGTTCTGGGCGCTACGGGGCAGGAAGATTGTCACCGGCAGGTCGGGGAAGCTCTCGCCCAATTCACGCCAGTTGGTGACCGAAGCGCCATCCCTGACGCTCCACAGAGCGGCAACCTGGTCGCTGGTCAGGCAGGCAGCGAACTCAGCTGCTTCAGGGACGACCATGACCAGAGCGCGATGGCCGAGTGGCGCCTCCCACAGGGTGGTGTTGTTATCAGCGCAGGCGGCGGCTTCCTCAGTGCTGGCCGCGCGTGTGACCAGGGCTAGGTCAACTTCGCCGTTGCACAGCTTGCGGTAGGCCGCTGCATTACCAAAGCCGGTAGTGTTGATGGTGACGCCTTCATAGTCCTGTTTGAACGCGTTAGCCAGGCGGGTCAGGGCACTGTAGGCGTCGGCAGCGGCTTCTGCTGCAACCGTCCCGGCTACGTCAAGCGCGATGGTGTACAGCGGTTCGCCCTTTGAGAACTGGCGTCCCGTCACCACGCCGGCGATATTCTCAGCGGCACGGGTGGCAGTATCTTCAGCCAAGGTGACAAAACCGGCCCCGGCAACGACCGCCTGACCATCGGCGCCGATCAGCGCCGTTAGAAGGGTGTTCACCTCTTCACGCTCAAGGGCAGCAGCGCTGACGTAGGCATACAGGCCACTGGCGGCGGGGTAGGAGCCATCCGCAAGAGTCCCGGCGGACGGCGCTACACAACCCGTGCCGCTCAGGTCATCCAGCGCAATCGTCGTAACCTCTGCCTCAGCGTTTTCCAGCGCACTGAGGGGAACAATGCCGATACCTTCTGGGTCTTCGGCAATCTGGCTGAGCAGGGTATTCGTGTCGGCCTGCACGGTCAGGTCGGCGCGCAGACCGTCACCGGGCAACAGGCTGTCCAGCAGGTTGTACGCGGCGCTATCGGCAGCGGGCGAGTAGAGTTTGACCGCGCCCTCTCCCCATGCCGGGTTTACTGCATTGAGGGCAGTCGTGCCTGCCGCGCCAGGGCCAAACAGGCTGGTCAGTTCGCCGAAGGTCATGCACTGAATCGTAGTGATGGCCGGATTGCTGACCACTGCCAGCGCGTCATAGCCCAGCGGTACTTCGACCCAGTCTACGCCACTGGCAGCGCAGGCTTCTTCTTCCGCGCGGGTGATGGGCCGGGCGGCGTTGGCCAGGTCAATCTCGCCAGCGCACAGCCGCTGCAGCCCGGTGCCCGTCCCTGAGATTTCCAGGTTGACGGCAACACCCGCAGCCGCGCTAACCGGCTCCACAATGTCGGCCACGATCCGCGAACCATCCACGCGGATGGGAGTATCCTGCGCCAGCACCACCAACGGGGTGAGGGCGATCACGACGACCAGCAGGCTCAGGTAAGCCTGACGCCGGAGCAAAGGCATAGCATCTCTCCTTCATCATCATGGGTGCGGCAAAGCGGCGGTTCCACACCGACTGTCAGCAGGGAATGCAAAACCGCAGCACATTGTACACGCTCAGTACCAATTGTCCACAGGGAACCGCGCCCGAAGATGGCCGATCTTAGGCTGGCAGCATCGTCACCCAGCGGGGTTCAGGATATATCGCTCAAATGCTTCAGCCGTCCAGGGCAGGGCGGGCTTGAAGAAATGCTCGTAGATCGCCCGCGCATAGACGCGGATTTCGTACTGGGCGTCATCGGCCATGCGCAGATGCAGAAAATGCATCAGGTTATGGGCATCAACCTTGGCCACCCAGGTGTAATATACGGCAAAACCCGGCAGGAACAGCCGGGCCATCTCCCGCGCCACGCCCATTTGCAGGGCCTGCTCATAGAGGCGGTAGCCTTCAGCGTAAAAGGCGGCCAGATCATGGCTCAGAACTTCGCCTTCCGGGCCGGTCAGTTCGCCGGCGCTGGCCTGCTTGTTGTCCTCCGCCTGCCGCCGCCAGACCTCTGGCATGTAGAAGTCCTCTTCTCTGAAAGGGGTGTAGCGCCCGGATTGCGCGTTGAAGCTCCAGGTGCGGTGACGCACCCATTGCCACCAGGTGACCAGCGGCGCACGCACGCGGAATTTGAACTCGACCATCTCAAAGGGGCTGGTGTGGCGGTGACGCATCAGGTAGAAGAGCAGGGCCTTGTCGCGCGCATCGCCTTTGCTTTCGCCCAGGAACGAGACACGGGCAGCGTTGACGATCGCCAGATCGCCGGAGACGCCCGCATCCGGGTGAGGCATCAGATCCACCAGTTCAATCCAGCCTTTATCCAGAACACTTACCCGTCGTCCGATGAGGGCGTGCTCGCTCATGGCATGATCCTTGTCTGTGTTGAAGGGGGCATCGCTCTGCTTTCATCAGGTGGGCGGGGGCGCCTGCTGGCAGGGAAAGCGGCGTCCCTGGCTGCGCGGCTGCGCCTAGGAGAAGTAGCTGAGCGCCAGGCGCACCCGCTCTTCGAGGTCATCAGGCGCGTCACGCGGGATCGATTGTACAGCCGCCTGCGCTTCGACAATGCTATAGCCCAGCGATACCAGGGCGTCCAGGACGTCGGAGTCGACGTCATACAACCCGGCCAGTTCCGGCGGGCCGACCACCGGGAGCTTGTCCTTCAGGTCGAAGGCGATCTTTTCCGCTTTCTTCTTGCCGATGCCCGGCACACGGGTGAGAATCTGGCTGTCGCCCTGGGCGATGCTGGCGCGGAGCTGACCAGCGCTGAGGGTGCTGAGAATGTTCAGGGCCAGGCGGGGGCCGACGCCGCTGATCGTGTTGAGCAGCTCAAAAAGCTCGCGTTCGGCATCATCGACAAAGCCATAGAGGGTCAGCGAATCCTCTTTTACATCCAGGTGGGTAGCCAGGCGGATGGTGTGGCCGGGGCCATCAATCAGGTCGAAGACCGTGCGCGGAACCATCACCCGCAGCCCGATCCCGCCCACCAGCACAATCAGGTGATCTCTGCCCTGGTATACCACCTGGCCCTGAATACTTGCGATCATGCTCCGGTCTACTCCAGCGTGAGCCGTTCGTAGCGTCCGCTGTTGATGTCGGTGATGGCCACCGCCAGTGCATCAGCGGCGTCGTCTGGGTGCGGCACTTCCTCCAGGTCAAGCAGCACCCGCACCATCTCCTGCATCTGAGCTTTTGGCGCATTGCCATAGCCGGCAATGGACTGCTTGATCTGGCTGGGCTTGTATTCCCGGATCGGCAGCCGGGCGTTTTCCAGAGCCAGCAACTGCACCCCGCGCGCCTGGGCGACGGTGATTGCCGTGGTGATGTTGCGGCCAAAGAACATTTGCTCAATGGCTGCTGCATCCGGGTGATGGACCTCGATCAGGGCGGTCAGTTCGCGGTAGATGATCTGCAATCGCCGGGCCATTGGCAGGTCTGGCGGCGTACGAATTACCCCGAAGGCCACCGCCTCCAGCGTGCCATCCTCATGTTCCCGTACCAGGCCGTAGCCCGTTGTCGCCGTCCCGGGGTCCAGGCCAAGCACCAGCATCAGGCCGCCGTCAGCGCTTCCAGCGCCTCGTCGCTAATCTCCAGGTTGGAGGACACATGCTGGACATCATCCAGTTCCTCCAGCTTTTCGATCATAGCCATGACCCGCAGCGTGGATTCCTTGTCCAGCGCGATCTCGTTTTTAGCAACCCAGGTCAGTTCGGAATCCTCAATTGTGTAGCCGTTATCGCGCAGCGCCCTGGCGACTTCGGCCAGCGAATCGCGGGGCGTGTAGATGGCGATACTCTCACCATCGTTCTGGACATCTTCCGCGCCGGCCTCAGCCGCAACCAGGAAGAGCTCATCAAAGTCCACGCCTTCGGAGGAAAGCGAGATCAGGCCCTTCTGCTCAAATTGCCAGGTTACGGAACCCTGAGAAGCCAGACTGCCGCCGGAACGACTGAACACATGCTTCACTTCGGCCAGAGTGCGGTTCTTGTTGTCGGTGACGACATCGACCAGCACTGCCACGCCATGCGGGCCATACCCTTCGTAGGTGACTTCCTCCAGGTTAGTCGCGTCATCGCCTTCGCCGGTGCCCCGGGCGATGGCCCGCAGGATGTTATCCTTGGGCATATTGGCGGCCCGCGCCTTGTCTACCGCCAGGCGCAACGCCGGGTTTGAATCCGGGTCGCCGCCGTTCCGAGCGGCCATAGTGATCTCACGCGCCAAGCGGGTGAAGATCTTGCCACGCTTGGCGTCTTCTGCGCCTTTCTTGCGTTTGATGGTTGACCATTTGCTGTGACCGGACATAGTTGTTTTTCTCCGCGCAATGATATGCCGTTTGGATTGCTGCCCTATTATACCTTAAGGCTCAAGGCCGCTGCAGAGGCAAGTCCTGTCCCTGTCGCTGTTTAGCCGCTGCTGGCAGGCCCTAACTTGCCGGTGTTGGTGAAGGCGTCGGCGTTGCTTCCGGTGGTAGGACGCCGAAGGTGCACGAGTTGTAGTCTTGGCCGAGGATCACCCGGAAGTCCACCGGGCTGTTAGGATCAGGTTCGACGCGCACGTTGTTGGCGCTGACGTTCAGCGCAGCCATGATCCCGTTGAGGCTGCTGCCTTTTGTCCGTCCGGTGAAGTCGATGATCTCGGTATGGGCATAGTCCCGCTGATCACTGGCTTCATTGACAATGGGCACGAAGCCTTCCCAGGCCAGGCGGTCGGCGGCGACCCAGGCCCAGCCTTCGTTAGGCGTGCCGTTGACGACCTCGATACGCGCGCCTTCCTGCACCAGCCGGTTCTCGGTCGGTGGCTGGTAGAAGTTGTAGAGGAGCTGGGAGATTGGCTCCCAGTTGGGGAGCTGGACATACGCGCCATCCGGCGGTTGCCAGGGGGTGGTGTGGTAAGTCCGGATGAAGTTGAAGCTGCGGATGCGGCTGGGGTCCAGGTTCAAAGCAACGGGCAGCAAGCCGATGATATCCGGGAGAGTCAGGTTGGTCTCGACGATCTCGTTCAAGCGCGGCCAAAGGTCAATGGCGCGGGCCAGCAGACCCTGCTCTTTGGCTTCCCGGTAGATGGCCAGCAGCAGTTGCATCTGGCGGCGTCCCCGGTCAAAGTCGCTGCTGTTGCGGCGGGAGCGCGCATACCACAGGGCCATATCGCCGTCCAGGTGGTGCAGGCCGACTGGCAGGGTGTACAGCCGGTAGATGGGCTTGTTCCACTGGTCCCAGCCCTCGAAGCGGTAATCCTGAATGGCGCAGTCGACCGCAATGTCCACGCCGCCAAGGGTGTCGATAATCGTCTGGAAGCCGTCGAAGTCAATGCTGGCGTAGTAGTGGATCGGGATGCCGAAATTGTACAGGATGGTCTGCCGCAACAGGCCAAAGCCGCCGTCCGTCCAACCCACCGTTTCGCCGCGCTGGTAAGCCAGATTCAGGCGCTGCATCGTCCAGCCGGGGATGAAGACGAACAGGTCGCGCGGCAGGGGCAGCATGTTCACCGTGCCGGTGGTGCGGTTGATCGACACGATGATCATGGTGTCCGTGCGGTAGCTGGGATCGGTCGGTTCTACCTCGCCATCACTGCCCAGCAGGATGATGTTCATGATGTCGTAGCCGTGCCGGTCAGCCAGCGGCGCCTGAGTCGGGATGGCGGTTACCGGCGGCGCCTGTGGGGTATATTCCGGCGGGTAGAGAATCGTCGGCAGCGGGCGCGGGGTGGCCGTGGCTGGTACGGCGGTTGGTGCATCCAGAGTTGGACTGGGCGGAAGCGTGTTGGTTGGGAAGGGTGTGCGCGTTGGTGTGGCTGACGGTGTCGCCGTGGCGGTGGGCGTGGCTGTGGCCGTGGGCGTGAAGGACGGTGTATATGTCGGCGTGTGGCTGGGCGTGTTGGTCGGGATCAGGGTGTAGGTCAGCGTCGCCGCCGGTGTTGGGGTGATAGTTGGCGTCAGGCTGGGTGTGGCCGTCGGTGTGGCGGTAGCGGTCGGCGTGGCAGTAGCCGTGGGCGTATCTGTTGGTGTGAAGGTGGCTGTTGGCGTAGACGTGTATGTTGGCGTTAGTGAGGCCGTGGCGGTGGCGCTGGCTGTGGGCGTGATCGTCGGCACCAGTGCGGTCGCGGTGGCTGCATAGGCTACGGCGCGCGCCTCAGCTTCCCTCTGCTCCTGCAGTACGCTGATTCCCCAGTAAAGGGCGGCAGCCACCGCCGCCAGCGGTATCAGAGCAAAGAACACGCGCAACAGTCGCCTGAGCCAGGTTCGCATCCAGCCTTAGTCTCCTCGTCACAGTCAGCCGATAACGGCGGTCAGTGTACCAGATGGGCGTGCGGGCTGCCAGAACCCTAGCGGAAGGTGACGCGGATCGCACACGGTTGCGGGTAGTTACCGGTGATGTCTACCACGGTCAGCTTGAGCTGGTAGTGTCCTGGTCCAAACGCCGCCGGATCGATGGTCGCCAGCGTGCCGCCGGTGACCGGCTGGTTGGACTGGCCGACATTGTGGAAGACCGTTTCGTTTTCCGCGCGCAGTTCCACTTTGTAGAAGCTGAAGCGGCTGCTATCCTCCAGGGTGGCGCTGCCGGTGACGGCGAAACGGCTGGTCAGGACGGCGCCGGGGGCGGGATAGGCGATCTGGATACCGGGTACACTGCAACCTACCTGCCGCGGGATGGAGGACGGAGTCTCCTGAGCCTGGATGGGCGAGGTCGGGGCAGTGGAATAGAAGAAGGTAGGCGGCACGTAGATCACCTGCCCGGCGATGATATTGGCGGCGTTGGGAATACAGTTGACACGCTGCATCTCCGCCAGAGGGACTCCGGCGCGCAACGAGATGCGGAACAGGTTTTCCCCGGAGCGGATCGTATACGGCCGCCAGTCAGCGGGCGGTGTACAACCCGCCACGACCACTGTTGGCGTGATCGGGGTAGCCAGCACAATGGTCGGCGTAGGTGGCAACGGCGTCGGCCAGGGCGTCGCTGCTTCAGTTGGCGAGGCTATCGGCGTCGATGTTGGCGCAATGGTGGGGGATGGCATCGCTGTTGGCAGGTGCATCGCGGTGGCTGTTGGTGTGCCCTTGGTGGGAATGCTGGTGATGCGGGGTACCGGCGTCCGCGTAGGCCGGGTGGTAGGTGTAGCAGTGACTGGCGGGATCGGTGACGGCTTGACGGCAACAGGCGTAGCGCTGGTGGACGTTTCCGGCGCGGGTTTGCCGGGCGTTAGCGATGGCGTCGGTGAGACAGTGGGAGACGCAGCCGCGGGCCGGGTAGCACTGCTGGTCGGGGTGAGTGTCACCTGTGTCGGCTCCACAGTTGAAGTCAGGCTGGCAGTGGTGGGGGCCAGCGCGACCGGCGTAGCAGTCTGCCGGAACGCAGCCAGGCTGTCACCGGTGAGGACTACTGCCAGGCTGACCGCCGTGGCAAGGATGACCAGCGTGACCAGCGCGACCAGCAACTCCTGCTTAAGGTTCCTGCGCGGTGTTTCCATGGGTTACCATTGCTCCGTAGCGGGCGCGCAGGGGATGGCAAAGGCAAAGCGTGAGCCAACACCGACTTCGCTTTCCACCCAGATGCGGCCTTTGTGAGCTTCAACAAGCGCCCTGGCGATGGCCAGGCCGACGCCTGTATCCCCGACTCCCTGGATCAGCGGGTTATCGGCCCGGTGCAGACGGGAGAACACACGGGCGCGATCCTGCGGGGGAATGCCACCGCCCTGATCTTCAATCGCCAGAATCACCGAGTCCCGCTCCACCGGAGCCTGACCGGCGTCAGTGTAGGTCAGCGGCTGGGTACGGGCGATGATGCGAACTTCCCCGTCAGTCGGCGAGGCCAGGTAGGCATTGGTGAGCAGGTGGTTGAGCACCTGCTGCATGGCATCCCGGTCAACCTGGATCGGCGGGACCTCATCGGGGATGTCCAGATCGAGGGTGATCCCTTTCTCGCGGAAACGGCTGCTGATCTCGGTGATGGCATCATCCAGCAAGGCGATCAGGTCGACCGGCTCTGGTTCCAGGCTGATCTGGCCGGTATCCAGCACGATGACGCGCAACAGGTCCTCGATCAAGCTGCCCATACGCTCAAGGTTGGCCTTGATCCGTTGCAGGAACTTGCGCTGGGAAGCCCCCAGAATGCCGACCGACTCGCCCAGCAGGAGATCGACGTAGCCGGTGATCGAACTCATCGGTGTGCGCAATTCCTGGGCCAGCGAGAGCACTACTTCGGGCTGTTCAGGCCGGAGCAGCGCAGGCGCAGCCTGATCGGCAGTGGCCAGTGCCGCCTGTTCGTAGGCGCGCAACTTGCCTTCCAGCGATTGCAGTTCGCTCTGCGCCTGAAGCAGCCGCTGTTCCAGCGTAGTGCGCTCTGCCGTCAGATCGTCGATCATGGATTTGAGCGTGTCGATACCTTCTGCGCCAAGCTGACCGGCGGCCTCCAGGCTGCCCTGCATCCGGGCCAGTAACTGGTCGCGCTCTGCCAGCAGCGCGGTGCGTTCGGCCAGCAGGCGGTCGCGCTCTTCCTGCAGGCGCATACGCTCCGCGGCCAGGGCATTGCGCTCCTGGATGATCTGGTCGCGCTGGGCGTTGATCGTGTTGATCTGCTGCTGGATGGCGCTGATCTGCTGGCCCAGGCGCTGGCGCTGGGCCTGCCATTCCTCGCGTTCCTGTTGCCAGGCTGCCTGTTCCTGGCGCAGGGCGTCTCGCTGCTTGACGGCGGCCTCGCGATCAGCGGCCAGGCGGGCCAGCTCACTTTCCAGCGACTCGATCTGGGCGCGTGCGGCAGCCGGGTCTGCCCGCGACTCGCTCAGAGTGGCAAGCTGGGCACGCAACATGTCGCGCTCTTCGTGAAGCTGGCCGATCATCAGGGCCAACCCGGCTACGCCACCCTCGACGCCCAGCAGGGAAAGCTCCGTCTGCACATCCTCCAGTTCGGCGGCGATCCGGTCGCGCTCTTCGATCAGCCGCGCTTTGTCCACATAGAGGGATTCCAGGGTTTGTTGGATGGACGCGGGTACCAGGAACATGTCGCTGGTTTGTTCCCGCAGCACGGCCAGTTGATGCTCCAGGTTGGCCTTTTGCTCTTCCAGTGTTTTTTGCTCCTGGCTGAGCATGTCGATGAGCGAGCGGTAGAGGTCATCATTGCCGCGTGCGGTAGCGCCCGCCAGTGTGGTGCGCGCCTCCTGCAACTCGCTGGCTAGCCGGTTGCGTTCAGCTTCAAGGGTGATGCTTTCCTGGCTAAGGCTTCTGATCTGCTGGGAGATGGAGAGCGTTTCTTCATCAGAAGCCAGCACCTCTGCCAGGCGACGGCGCTCACGCTCAAGCTGGTTCTTGAGGTCAGCGACGGTGGTACTGAGTTGTTCGATCTGGGCGTGAGCCATCTCCAGACTCTGCTGCATGGCCTGCCGGGCGCGGATAGCCTCAGACAGATCGATCTCGCCGGATGGTTCGCTGGGAGCCATCGGAGGAGGCGCGGGTGGCGCGGAGACGGCCTGTTCGCTCAGGGCCAGTAGCTTGCTGGCCATCGGAGCCAGCCCTTCTAGCAATGCCGCTTCACCTGTCCGTAATTCGCGCCCGGTGAAAGGGAACAGGACAATCAGCACGCCACGGGTTTCGCCTTCCACGCGAAGTGGCTGGAAGTAGGCGTTGCCGAGCGGGCCGCTGCCGCTGACATCCAGCCTGGTGAACAGATCGACGAGTTCGGTTGCCTGCTGGTCGGGACGGAGGGTTTCCTGGCGGGCGCTGGCGATCGCGTGGGCCAGGGTGGGCTGGTCGTTCAGGTTGAGGTCCATGCCCTGCAGGGATTTCTGGCGGACGCTGTCGTAAACCGCCACAGTTTCGACCCAGCTGGCATCTCTGACCCGACCCAGTGCCACCACATCCGCTTTGAGCGCGTTGGCTGTGGCAATCACGATCTGGGCCGGGATAGCCTCCGGCCTGGTGGTCGCCAGCATGTCGCCCAGCGCCCGTAGCAGTTGTACCGACTCGCGCTCAACAGGCGTGGCAGGCGGCGCAGCCCTGGCCGGGGTCGGGCGTGGCCTGGCCGGAGCAGAAGCGGGGTGGGCGGCTTGCTGACTCAGGCGGCCGATCACGTGGCGGTAGACCGCAGCGCCAAAAAGGGTCATACCGATCAGGTACGCCCCGCGCAACACCCCGGCATAATCACCGCTCAGGGAGCCGGAAGCGACCTGGGTGAGCAGGACACCGTAACCGGTCAGGATGATGATGAAGAAGAGTGCTTTGAGCGGCGCATTCGGCGTGACGCGCAGTCGCAGAATGACCGCGATCAGCATCAGCGCCGTCAGAAGCAGACCGGCCAGCATCCAGGTAGCAGCGGGCCAGGTGGCGTTGAATGCGATCGTGCCGGTGGTGGAGAGCCAGTAGCGCCACGTCAGCGCTCCACCGGTCACTGCCAGCGTCAGGAGCGCCAGCAAGGTGATATCCCATAGCCGACTGCGCGGCGCATTTTCCGCACAGAGCAAGGCCCACCCGGCAAAGAGCAGCACAATCACATTGACCACCGGCTCGACAGGGGGCAGCACGGCGCTGACGGGCTGGCCCATCAACGGGCCGGCCAGCGCCCCGACTCCTAGCAAGACCCAGCCAGCCAGGATGCCGAGGCTGGCCAGTGCGTAACGGCCTGCGGCCTGCTCGGTTTTTGGATTCCGTCGGCGCTGCTCCAGGGCGATGAACAGCGCGATCTGGCTGATGGCAATGACCGCGATGAAGTACAGCAAATTGCCGGGCGGAAGCACGAAGATGTCCAGGAACTCTGCCACCGGGGGTCTCCTCCAGGCAAGATAGCGGCAGTCAGGGCCGCCTGACGCTGTGCGGGATAAGCCCGTAGTCAGTATAGCATAGTGCGCCGATTCCGGGCTGAGCAGGCGTTGACGGCACCGGTAGGCTGCGCTACACTGAGGGCGGTGGTAGGGGGCGCGGTGAGTAAGCCGCCGCCCCTTTTTGCCTTGTGGGGCTGTTACACTATGAATCTGCGGGTCAAGCAACTGGTGGCCGATATCTTTCAGCAGCGACCATGGTTGGGCAGGATCGCTCATCGCGTCTGGCGGCGTTTTCAGGCGCGTTTCTCCGCCGGCGCGGTCGGGGTAGTATTTGACCCCGACGGGAATATCCTGCTGCTCAAGCATGTCTACCGACCACATTATCAGTGGGGACTGCCGGGCGGCTATGTGGGGCGTCGGGAGGATCCTGCTCAGACCGTACAGCGTGAGTTGCTGGAAGAAACCGGCCTGCAGGTGACGGTCATCCGACCGCTGTGGGTAGAGCAGGGGATGTACGCCGATCATCTGGACCTGGCTTACCTGTGCCGCCTGGATGGCGGGGATGTGCGTTTGAGCAGTGAGATTCTGGCCTATGCCTGGGTGTCGCCGCACAGGCTGCCGCAACTATTGGACTTTCACCGGCGCGTCGTGAATCTGGCATTGCAGGATCAGGAGGTGAGTACTTGGCAGTAGGAGGATTGGGTGCGTCCCGACGCCGGGCGCGGCTGCCATGGCTGGAACTGCTCTCCGCCGGGCTGCTGCTGGCCGCGCTCCTGCTGTTTGTGGTCGAACTGGTCGGCTTTAGCCAGGAACGGGATCGGCTTCAGGCGGACATCACGGTGGCGGGAATCCCGGTGGGCGGCCTGACGCCGGTCGAGGCGCAGGCCCGCTGGGAAGAAATGTATGCCCGCCCGCTGATGCTCAGCTACCAGGGCAGCCCGATCATCCTTGACCCGGCATCGGTGGGCTTCCGCACCAATAGCGAGGTGATGCTGGCGGAGGCGCTGGCACGGAGCACCGACGAATCCAGCTTCTGGCTGGCGTTCTGGAACTACCTGTGGCGGCGGCCGGTGGAACCGGTCAATGTTGCCCTGGTTGCGGAATACCAGCAGTCACTGGTGCGGTCTTTCCTGGAAGATGTGGCCTCGCGCTATGACCGTCCACCGGGTACTTCACGGGCGGACCTGGCGACGCTGACGTTTGAGCCGGGCGAACCGGGGTACAGGCTGGATATTGAAGCGGCATTGCCCCTGATCGACGCCGCGTTATTTGACCCCTACAACCGGTTTGTCGAGCTACCGGTTGAGACGACTACCGCCGGGGAGGGGGGATTGGATGGGCTGCGCGACCTGATTGTGGCCTATCTGGACTCCCAGGGTTTCATCTACGATGGCCAGACGACCATTGCATCAGTCTACATCATGGATCTGCTGACTGGCGAGGAGATCAACCTGAACGGCGATGTAGCTTTCTCCGCTGCCAGCACGATCAAAGTTCCCATTCTGATCTCCTACTTCCACTATCAAACCTTTGCGCCGCCACAGGAAGATGCCTGGCTGCTGGCCAATTCCCTGCTGTGCAGTAACAACTCATCGTCCAACCTGTTGATGCAGATCATGGGCCGGTCCGGGACGAACATCTTCCCAGGCCTGCAATACGTGACAGACGTGGCGCGCAGTGTTGGGGCGCGCAATACCTACATCACCGCGCCGCTGGTGCTGGGCGTGGAGGGCCAGGAGTTCGGCTCCAACCCCATCCCGCAGACCAACCCCAATCCACGATTCAACACCGATCCTGACCCTTACAACCAGACAACTGCCGAGGATATGGGGACGCTGTTCATGATGATCTATGACTGCGCCAAGTACGGCAGCGGCCTGCGGGCGGTCTACCCGAACGGGGAATTTACGCAGACGGAATGCCAGCAGATGCTGGAACTGATGAGCGGCAACGACCTGCAGAGGCTGATCCAGGGCGGTGTCCCGCCGGGCACCCGCGTTTCTCACAAAAACGGCTGGTTGAATACCATGCATGCGGACGCGGGAATCGTCTTCCCACCGAACGGGCATGACTATGTGATCTCGGTGTATGTCTGGCAGGCGGGGGAGTTCTTCGACTATCAGGTGGCCTGGCCGCTCATTGAAGAGATCTCGCGGGCGGCGTGGAACTACTTTGTCCCGGAAAATCCCCTGACCAGCCGCCGCACTGATCTGCCGCCGGTGGCGCAATCGTGCGATCAGTTCCTCCCGCCGTCAATGGAACAGACCAATCTCAACGACATTGACGGCTGGCGGACGGGGCAGTAGTTATCCGGTCGCCTGGACCTGCCGCTGTATGATCACGAGGGTCAGGTCGTCGAACCGGGGCGCGTCACCGGTATGCGCGTCAAGGGCGGCAATCACTGCGTCGGCGATCTGAGACGCATTTTGCTGGCTATGAACCCGGATCGCTTCCATCAGTCCGCCCAGGCCGAACTGCACACCGGCCGTATTCTGAGCCTCGGTCACGCCATCGGTGTACAGCACCAGCAGGTCACCCGGTTCGAGCGTGACTACGCCGGCTTCCAGATGGATATTAGGCAACACGCCGAGGGCGATTCCTTTAAGCTTAAGCATCTCCACGCTCTGGTTTTTGCTACGCAGCACAAAGGGTGGGTTGTGCCCGGCGCTGGAATACTGCAACGTGCCATTCGCCGGGTTCCAGATGGCGTACCACATGGTTACGAACAGGTCGGAGTGCGTATCTTCCAGCAGCAGCCGGTTGACACGCAACAATGTGGTTGCCGGGTCATCCTGGTTGCGAGCGACGGCTCGCAACAGGGTGCGGCTGAGGGCCATGTACAGCGCGGCGGGCATGCCTTTGTCGGCCACATCCGCCACCACCAGCCCCCACTTGCCGTCGGATAGCAGCAGGAAGTCGTAGAAGTCTCCGCCAACCATCCGCGCGGCCCGGTAATGTGCTGCCACCTCCCAGCCCGGAACCGACGGTGTGCTATCCGGCAGGAAGCTGGTCTGAATGCTCTGGGCGACCTCCAGGTCGCGCTCCAGGCGCTGACGTTCCGCGGCCAGCTCCTGGAGCCGGCCATTCTCAATTGCCATGGCTGTCTGCCAGGCAATGCCGGTCAGGATATTCATGCGACGCTGGTCAATGATCCCGCCCGGATTGGGGTGGTCAACCAGCATCACGCCGACCAGACGGCCCTGCGCCGTCAGCGGCAGGCCCAGCACATCCGTGACGCCGAGCAGCCGCTGCAGCTCCGCCGGTACGCGCTGCTCGTAGGCCGGCCCGGCGGGTAACGGTGCGGCGGCAACAGCCAATGCCTGGAAGTAAGGAGACTCCGCGGGGGTGAACACAGCAGCCGCCAGGGTTTCTTCCGCAGCCTGGGGCAGACCGTAGGAGATCGCGCCGAAGAAGCTGTCGTTGCGTTCATCGCGGCGCAACACAACACAGCATCGCACGCCGACCAGCAGCGGTGTCAGGCGCACAATGGTTTGCAGCGTGGAGGTTAATTCCACCTGAGCATTAACTGCTTCGGCGACCTGGAGCAGGGCGGTGGTGACCCAGGCTTCTTCCTGCCGGGCAGCGGAAAGCTGGGCACTCTCAATGGCCAGGGCGGCCTGGTTGGCGATACCGCTGACCATTTCGATTTTGCGCCGGCTCAGCACGTCCTCGCCGCTCTGCTGGCCGATCAGCATTGCACCGACGATCTCCCCTCTGGCATACAGTGGCAACATCACGCCCTGTCCGATCTGGCGGGCAGAAGCCTCAGCCAGCCGGGCAGAGGCGGATTCGACTGGCGGGGGAACCGTCGAGTGGTCCAGCATAACAGCTTCCTGGGTGGCCAGCATGCGGCTGAGCGGTTCCCAGGAGGCGGGGCTGATGGCGTGCCCGACATAAAGCGCTTCGACTTCCGGCGAAGTGCCTTCGACAGCCACAATGCGGAAGCCCTCTGGCTCTTCCAGCAGAACGGCGCACCACTCGACTCCAACCAGCATTGGCGTGATGCGGGCGACTGTGCGCAACACTTCGTCCAGTGTGTCGGCGCGAGCAGTTGCCTCGGCAACCTGGAGCAGGGCAGTGGAAACCCAGGCTTCTTCCCGTTGCGCCATGTAGAGGTGGGCGTTGGCGATGGCCATGGCTGACTGCGTGGCAAAGGCGTTGATCATCTCCAGATCGTCGGCGGAGAACCTGCCAGCGCGGTAGTCAACAGCCAGATAACCGATCGACTCTTCGCCGATGGTGAGCGGAATTACCAGGTGGTCGTCGTCAGCAGCGCTAACGACGGTGCCATCGGTGTGGAAGATGCGCACGATCTCGGCCTGTATGTCCGCTTCCGGCGCGATCACCTGACCGAGCAGGCTTTCCGCTTCGGCGTGACCACGCACAGCGCTGATCCGGTAGGCTTCCTCCACATCGTCGTAAAGGATGATGATCGCAACGGCGACATTGATGACTCGCTCCAGGCCCTGGAGGATACCGTCCAGTACCCGGTCGACTTCCAGGCTGGCGCCGAGGGTCATGCTGATCTCCCGCAGCGATTCGGCCAGGATGCGGCGGCGCTTTTCCCGGCTGTAGAGGGCAGCATTGCGCAGGGCAATGGCCATCGTATCCGCCAGCGCTTCCGCAAGGGCGGCATCATCCGGGGAGAAAGCGTCGCGTTCCTTGCTCTGGATGTCAAGCACGCCCAGGGTTTGCATGCTCATCCGGATGGGGATGGCCATCTCCGCCTGAGTGTCTTCGACGCCGGGGCCGGGGATGTAATCCGGATACTGGCTGACGTCATTGCAGATGATCGGTTGCTGGGTGCGGATGCACTTGGTGATGATTCCCGGATCGTTGATGTGGTATGCGAGATGTTCGATGGCCCAGCGACCGCTATGGACACCGCTGCCAGCGCGGAAGATGATACGGTCGCCTTCCCGCAGGAAGATGTGGGTACGGTCGTAACCGAAGTAATCGGTCAGCAGATCGATGACCTCTTCCAGCAATTCATCGAGGTCCAGGATGGACACCACGGCGCGGCTGGCTTCGGTGAGGGCGTTGAGGCGCTCACGCTGACGGCGTTCAGCGGCGTAGGTTTCAGCCTCCTGGATGGCCAGGGCGATCTGGCCGGCCAGGGTTTCCAGCATGACTACATCTTCCTGGTTGAAGGCGCCGATCTGGTCGCTCTGTACATCCAGTACACCGACCACGCGTCGCTCGACGATCAGAGGCACGGCGACCTCGGCGCGTGTCTCGTCCAGCGTGGCGACCTCAACGTAGCGGTGATCGCGGGTGACATCGGGAGCCAGGACGGTGGAGGCGCGTTCAGCTGCCCAGCCGATCAGGCCCGTGCCGAGTTGAATCTGGGGAAGCCGCTCGTAAAGGGCCGGATGGCTGCTGGCCTGCAGTGTAAGCAGCCCCTTCTTCTCGTCCAGGGCGAAGATGTTGACCATGTAGTACTTGAAGGTCTGCTGCAGCAGCGTGACTATCTGCCGGAAGAGATCTGGCAGCGGCTGCATGGCCGTCACCTGCTGGCTGACCTCGTTAACGAGCTGGAGCTGGCGGTTGCGGGCCTGGGTCTGTTCGAAGAGCTGGGCATTGCGGATGGCGCCGGCCGCCTGATTGGTCAGTACCATCAACAGACGCAGGTCGCTATCCGCATAGGCGCCGGGCGTTTCGCTCTGGACGGCGATCACACCGATGGTATCGCCGCCGGCGACCAGCGGCGCGAAAATTGCGGAGCGGTAAGCCGGTTGCGCCTGGTAACTGGGCCGGGCGGGGAGGGTATCCCATTCCTTTTCATAGTCGCGGATGAGCAACCCCTGGCCGGTACGACGCACCCAGCCGATCAGCCCTTCGTTGGCGGCGCGGGGGAAGCGCCGGCTTTCCAGCCGCACGCCACCGCGTAACCAGATCATGATGATGTAGTCGGCGTCTTGGAACAGCCCAAGCTGGAAATTCGCCGTGTCGATGATCCGGCTGGCCTGCTGGTAGACGACTTCGCACAGGGCATCAAGCTGGAGTTGCGCATTGAGGATGGCCTGGCCAAAGCCCGCCAGTTCCTCCAGCCGGGCTTCGCGCTGGTGGCCCGTTATCCGCTGTGATTGCCCGCGGAACTGCCGGTAGGCAAGCCAACCAGTAGTTGCCGCCAGGAACAAGAGCAGCAGCCAATAGAACTTGTCCACAGCGATCGCGGTCCTTCTGGCGCAGGCGGGATGGCCCAGACTGCCCTGAGCCGTTCAGCCCTCCGGCTGGCAGTGGCCCTAGGCAGTCTGGTTCCTCAGGTGATGTAGCGCTTCTTCTGGCGTGGCAAAGATATCGAAAATCTGGTCAAAACCCACTGTCTCAAAGACTTCGTAGATTTGCGCGCGCATGCCCGCCAGCACAACGCGGCCCCCTTTCCCCTGGGCGCTCCGCCAGGCGTTGACCAGAGCTTTGAGGCCGCTTGTCGAAATATACGATACTTCGCTCATGTCGATGAGCAGGTTGATGTGTCCGCTGGCCAGTTGATCGTCCAGCAAACTTTGCAGGGCTGGAGCGGTGTTGCTGTCCAGCCGTCCGCTGGGAGTTATTCCCCAGATGCCGCCGGGATATTCGCGTATCATGCCATTCTGCTCGTCCGGCAACGCCGGAATCGGTTCCCGCACATTCTCAGGCGTCTTAAGCTTGACCAAGGTCAGCTTGTTACGGCCATTCTCCAGGGTGTAGCTGACTTCGTCCATCATCTTCTTGATGAAGAAGATGCCCCAGCCGCCCGGCTCACGATCGGTGAGGGGGGTGGTGGGGTCGGGGTTTTCCTGGAGCAGCGGGTTAAACGGCGGGCTGTCGTCGATAATCGTGATCCGGTAGCGATCCGGCTCGTCCTGACAGGTGATCTCAATGTGACCGGGCGTGTCGCTGTTGCGAAAGCCATGCTCGATGATATTGGTGCACGCTTCATCAACCGCCATCTGGCAATGGTAGATCGCACGATCATTCAGGTTTGCCCGCAGGGCAATGGATTCTACAAAGTCGCAGACATCCGGAACCAGGCGTTGAATGCCAGGAATGATCATGCGGTGTTTCTCAGCCATCATGCGGTGTCCTGGGCGCTAGAAGCTGCCGACAGCTTCCACCTGGGTCGGGTAGATCTCGAAGATGGTATCCAGGCCGGCCAGTTCCAGTACTTCCAGCACGCGACCAGAGACCGAGGCCAGACGCAGATCGCCCGTACCGCGCTTGACTTTCTTGAGGGCGCTGACCAGTTCGCGCAGGCCGGCGCTGCTCATGTAGTCAACGTTAGCCAGGTCGAGGACGATCTGGGTACGACCGCTGTCGATCGCCGCGTTCAGCGCTTCGCCTAGCTCGTTGGCGTTGGTACTGTCGATGCGCCCGCTGACCTCCAGGAGGGTGACCCGTTTCAGTTCCGAGGTTTTGATTTCCATTCAGCGTCTTCTCCTTGACTGCTGTGCTGTTGTGATTCTGCTGCCGCAGAGATCAACCGGCCATTGAACAGGATATACAGGCCCCTATTGTGTGCGAATGGTATAACCTTGTCAACTGCCATACGGTGGCGTGACGCATGCTGTGATTGAAAGGGCCTGGCGGGCGCTCTATAATGAGGCACGCACAGCATGCCTGTTTTCCCCTGAGGCAACTATGAACTGGGAAGCCTGGTTAGGGCTAACAGCGGTATTCGCCTTTCTGATTCTGCTGGTGCAGCGTACGGAGCCAAAGCGCCGCCGTTGGATTGCTTTGCTGGCGCTGGGTGCCGGCGAACTGGTCAGGCGGTACATCGTTTATCGCGACTGGCACAGCGAGGGCGCCTGGGCCTTCGGCGCGGCGCTGGTGCTGAACGCCCTCTTTTGGGTGTTGATCGGGCGGAGCAACCCGCCGCGTTCCAGCGAGGACGAGATCGAAGTCCTGGGCAACGAATGATGGGCAGGAGCCGGGGCAGTGCCCATGCCTCCGGCTCTTGCCTGCTGTCCGCATCTGCGCTGATCAGCCGATGATGTTGAGCGGGATCACATCGCTATTGCCGAGCATGATCACACTTGCCCGGCTGGCTACCGCCTGGGCAACCTGGCAGAAGGCCTGCGCGGCAGGGCTATCGGCGTGTTCCAGGACGATCGGCCTGCCGGTATCGCCGCCAATGCGAATCCTGGCGTCCAGTGGGATGCGCCCCAGGAAGGGCACACCGGTGGCCTGGGCCAGTTTCTCACCCCCGCCTTCCCCAAAGAAGTCGCCGCTCATGTTCTCCACAATGCCCAGGATGGGGACTTGCAGTTCCTCAAACATGTGCAGGCCACGGGCGGCGTCGTCAAGCGCTACTTCCTGTGGCTGAGTGACGATGACCGCGCCAGTCAGTGGCACACTCTGCGCCAGGCTCAGTTGCGCGTCGCCTGTCCCCGGCGGCAGGTCGACGATCAGGTAGTCCAGCCTGTCCCAGGCGACATCGTTGAAGAACTGGCGGATGACACCGTGCAACATGGGGCCGCGCCAGACGAGTGGCTTGCCCGGTTCGATCAGGAAGCCCATGCTCATGACCTGCACCCCATATACCTCAAAAGGCACCAGTTTCTGATCCGGGCTGACCCGCGGCTTACCGGAGGTCAGCCCAACCATGATCGGAATGTTCGGACCGAGGATATCGGCATCCAGTAGCCCCACCCGCGCGCCACTCTGGGCCAGGGCGATGGCCAGGTTGACAGCAACGGTGCTCTTGCCAACGCCACCTTTGCCGCTGCTGATGGCGATGATTGAGCGCATGGCAGTATCAAGCCGGCCATGCAGGCGCCTGTCGGTGGGAACACGGCTGTCCCAGGCGATCTGCACATCGGTGATGCCGTCAACCTTGCCGACCAGGGCCTGACGGCATTCCTGGATGAAGACGTCTTTGAGCGGGCAAGCCGGCGTGGTCAGCACAATCGTGAAACGGGCGACGCCGTCTTCAATCTGCAGGTCGCGAACCATGCCCAGCGACACGATATCACGGTGCAGTTCCGGATCGTTAACGGTACGCAAGGCATCCATGACGGCCTGATAGTGGGGAGATTGGTCACTCATTGATCATCACTCATTCTGTTAACGCCAGCAGAAGGCGGGCTGCGTATCTCGCTATTGGCGAGTTTTTCAGATGGGAATCACCATAATTGTAGCGTGTCCGGGCGGGGCGTCCACTCGATCACAGAATTTCAGGAGTAATGCCCTCACTCAACCAGTGATGAATGTCCTGACATGCGGTCCGCCAGAGCGCCATCAACTCCTGATCGGTGCCTTTGAAGCGGGCGATGGCCTGCTGAGCACACAGGGTGCAACCACGCATGGCCCGGTAGCTGTCTGCATAACAGGTCAGGCAGCCGTCCAGTCGCACCATCATCAGCATGAAGCCGAGGACCTCAGGGTGATTCTGCGGCAGTGATGCGAGATGCGCGATCAACCGCTGCCAACCCGGCCCACGCAGCCGGGCCAGCGCCGGGATAACGCGCGGTGGGAAGAGCAAATCAGTATCCTGCTGGTATAGCACGTGGTTTCCCCCTCTCCAACGCCAGTCACACAGAGTAAACAGTGGGCTGGCAGCGACGGTGTGGCTGAACGAAACGCCCCCGTTGCAGCGCTGAACTGTCACGGGGGCGTGATCGTTTCCGGGCGGCGTACGCCGCTAGCTGGCGCCAGCAGCCTTGTCAGCAGCACGGGAGGCTTTGGCCTTTTCCTTCAGCACATCTTTGTGTTCCCAGCCGCCGCGTGCTTCCGCTTCTTCGGCGGAGATCGTCGGGGCGATGGAGCGCCAGTAGCGGAACTCTTTAGAGAGCCTGGCTTTGTCAAAGATGTGATGCGTGGTGCGGTCATAGCTGGCCAGTTCGTAGTCGTGATCCATCTTGATCGCGTCGAACGGGCAGAACTCCGCGCACAGGCCGCAGTTCATGCAGATGTCGATATCGATGTAAAACTCTTCCGGCTCCGGTTTGGGGCGGCCAGTCTCCGGGTCGGTGCCGCGCACGATCCAGATGCATTGGGGCGGGCAGACCTTGGCGCAGATGCCGCAACTGGTGCACCAGATTTTGCCGGCGTCTTCCTCTGCATCCAGGTTGTTGATGACCAGGAACGGGATGAAGCGGAAGCGTTCCGGGACGGCGATCTTCTCTTCGGGGTACTCGACGGTGAACAGTCCCAGCCGCTGGTTTCTGCCACCCTGGCGCAGGTTGAAGGCGACATCGGTGCGCTTGCCCTTACCCAGGAAGCGTAGGTCCTCGATGTACGTGTCGAGGAAGTGCTTGAGCGTGACGCCCATTCCTTTGAGAATGCCCAGTCCGTACATGGTATCTCCTCAGCAGGCCGCACCTGCTAGCGGTCAACCTCGCCCAGGATGATGTCGATGCTACCCAGAATGGCGACGATGTCGGCGACTTTGTGGCCCTTGGCCATCGGGCCAAGGGCGGTCAGGTTAATGTAACTGGGGGAGCGGACGTGATAGCGCCAGGGGTTCTGGCCGCCGTCGGAGACCACGTAGTAGCCCAGTTCGCCCTTGGGGTTTTCCACCCGGCCATAAGCCTCGCCTTCCGGCACGCGCGGGCTGTAGGCCTTACTACCGGAGATGATCGGCTGGCCTTCGGTCTCGCGCAGGCGCGGGAGAAGCTGCTTGAGAATGCGCACGCTTTGACGCATCTCATCAATGCGCAACAGATAGCGGTCGTAGATGTCGCCGTTGTAGCGTACGGCCACGTCAAAATCCAGCTCCGGATAGATGCTGTATGGCTCAGCGCGGCGCACATCATACGGTACGCCACTGGCCCGCAGCACTGGCCCGGCGGCACTGTAGGCGATCGCCATCTCTGGCGGCAGGATGCCGACGCCCTGGCACCGGGTAACGATGATCTCGTTATGGGTAAGGTAATCGTCCAGTTCGTCAATGGCGCGCGGCAGACGCTCGTTGATGATGTTGGCCAGGTAGTCCAGCGTGGCTTCGTTACGGACGCGATCGTTGGCCAGCAGAGGGATGCCCTGGATGCGCTCTGGCAGGTCTTTGAAGACCCCGCCAAAACGCATGTAGTTGCACATCATCCGGCTGCCAGCGACAGCCTCGAAGAAGTCGAGGATCAGTTCGCGTTCAGCGATCGCATAGAGAGCGGGGGTGTAGAAAGCGCCCAGGTCGTTCAGCAGGAAGCCGATCGCCCACATGTGGCTGACCACACGGGTTAGCTCCACCATGAGCACGCGGATAACCTCGGCGCGGTAGGTAGGTGGCTGGTAACGGGGGCCAAGCGAGAGAAGGTGCTCCACCGCCAGCGCGTAGCCCAGGTTGTTGGACATGCTGGTGATGTAGTCCAGCCGATCGGTAAAGGGCATGTTCTGCAGGAAGGTGTTACGCTCGCCGATCTTCTCATGGTTGCGGTGCAGGTAGCCCATGACTGGCTGGAGGTCTTCTACCGTCTCGCCATTGAGGGTGACAACCATGCGGAACACACCATGCGTGCTGGGGTGATGCGGGCCGAGGTTGACCACCAGACGATCGGTCTTGAGGCCGGGGGTAGCCATCTCCTGCACATTGATGCCCAGATCGACTCCATCGTAATTGGGCGCCTCACCGACCGGGGTGAAATCGTCCAGCGTGAATCCCTCCGGGTAGCGCACGTTCTTGCCGTAGGGATTACGCTCTTCGGCGCGGTATACCCGCCCCTGCGGCCAGCGGCTGTCAAAGGGCTTCTGGTCCTGCTCGTAATAGGCTTCTTTCCAGTCTTTGCGGAGCGGATGACCGTCAAACCCCTCCCAGAGCAGGATGCGCTTGAGGTTGGGATGCCCCTCGAATCGGATGCCCATCAGGTCGTAGGCTTCACGTTCCTGGAAGTCAGCGCCTGGCCAGACGCTGATCACGGAAGGCAGGGTGGCTCTGTCCCGCGGGGTGCGCGCTTTGATGACCAATGGCGGGCCGCCAGCCGGGACGCGATAGGTGTGGTAGACCATCTCAAAGTAGTCGCCCTTGCCCAGGTAATCCACGGCGGTGGCGCTGGAGAGGTAGTTGTAGCCCAGCGTATCACGGGCGGCGGTGGCGACTTCGACCAGTTTCTCCGGGTCGACGACAATCCCGGCGTAGCCTTTGCGGTTGTCCTCAACTACGGCATCCGGAAATTGTGCTTTGAGCGCCGCAATTGCCTCGGCGACAGGGTTGGCAGTCGTTACTTCGGCGGCAGGATTCTCAGCCATTGCTTGCTCCCTAAGCCTCAGAAGGGGCCGTTGCGGCCTGCGTAGCCGCTTGCACGGCCTGACGGCGGATGAGATCGGCCTGGCGTGGGTCGATGATATCCGGACCCAGCAGCGGAATGGGGACGGCGGTGCTTTCGCCGCTGCGGTACCACGGCACGGTGCGGAGAGACTGGCTTTCGATCTTCTTCTGGAGGGTCAGAAAGCCGTGAATAAGGGCCTGCGGCGTGGGAGGGCAGCCGGGCACGTAGACATCTACCGGGATGTATTTGTCGATGCCGGAGACGACGTTGTAGCCCTCTTTGAAGGGACCACCACCACTGGCGCAGGCGCCCATCGCCAGGACGTACTTGGGTTCGGCCATCTGGTTATAGATGCGCACGATCGGCACGACCATCTTCTTGGTGACCGTTCCGGAGACGATCATCAGGTCGGCCTGGCGCGGGCTGGGGCGCATCACTTCCATGCCAAAGCGGGAGATGTCATAGCGGGAGGCGGCAGCGGCAATCATTTCGATGGCACAGCAGGCCAGGCCGAAAAGCAACGGCCACATCGATCTGGCTCTGCACCAGTTGTAGATACGATCCAGGCTGGTGATCGCAATCGTCGATTGCAGTTCCTCCGGCACGGGGATATCCGGGTTGTGCAGCGCCTTGAGACCACTGTCACCGTTGGTCATGGGTTGTTGCCTCCTCGTAGTACTCCCGCAGAATTTCCGTCAACAGGTCATCATGAGCGAGCGCCGGGTCATCGACGAAATCGGGGAGGGTCACAATCATCTGGTACAGGTCCTGCAGGCCCAACGAATCCAGGTCAACGTCCGGATAACGGGCGATTAGCTGAAGGACGATCTCATACGATGATTCCCAGTACAGCGGGTGGGGCGTGTCAGCAGATGCACTCATGATCTGGCGTTGCGCGCTATCCATCCCGACGGGGCTGACTGCTTTCGTCGGCAACCACATCCGACGCGGGAGCAACCCCGGCAGCATCTCTGACGTCAATGGTCGGCTAGTGTACATCGAAGGCACCCGCAGATCAAGAAATCCGACGCGATGGGTTCGAATTACACGCAGGTTCCCGCCTCTCTGCTGCGGCTACTCAGCCGGTGGCGTGTAGGTCAGTGAGTCGATGATCCGGCCCAGCAGGACATTGACATTTGGCCACATGCCGGGGGCGGCGCTCGTCTCAATGACAATGAGATCGTCCGGATTGGGGGTAACCAGCGTCAACTCGCGGACGGTATCCTGATCTTCCAGGTGGATACTGGCCCCCGCTGCCTGGCCTACGGGCCGGTCGACGATCTCGATCGGCTCCGGTGAATCGGCGGTCACGACTTCCAGCAGGGCGCGGGGTGAAGTGCCGCTTTCTGGGTTGGTGTTATCCGGCAAAGTGAAGGAGTTGATCGGGCCGGTTTGCACCTGAAGGAGCACGATATCTTCCGGGAACTCTGGCGCGGCGGGATTGATTTCGTAGTTGCTCAGCACAAAGAACCCGGAACGCAGCGGCAGAACAAACCAGCTGGCGGGATGGTTGAGGCTAATGCCACTGGCGTCGTTGTAGGTTGTATCCAGCGCCAGGTCGTTGAGGCTCTGGTAAGCCTCACTGGAGAAGTCAACAGGCTGCGGGGTGGGGGTTGGCCTGGTAGCACGCTCAACGTTGTTGAAGGCGGTTGCGATCAGAGGGATGAGGACAGCGATCACAACCAGCAGCAGAATGAATTGCCAGGACAGGGCTTCCGGAGTCGTTCGGCCCCTGGTGGTCACCGGTTGTTCGGCCATAGCAGGATACGCACTCCCTCTTGGTAGATGAGACGGCGGACAGTCACCGACAGGGTCAGTCGCTGCCGGCGGCCATGCCGGAGCCGGCGGACTCCGCCGGGGCGCCGGTCATGCATAAGTATATGCCCGCGCCTATTTTTGACAACCAATCGGCAGACAGTGTGGCGCAGGGGCATAGTGCACTTCCTGGCAAACGGGGGACAGCTTGGTACGGCGATGCGTTGCCAGTTCCCGCGGTGGCATACTCGCGGTAGCGGTCTGCACCAGTTCGGCTATAATCGGGCGCGCTGTCCGTGTCGGGTGGCAGATGGGAGTCTGTGATGCGCGCACTGATCACCGGAGCAGACGGATTTGCCGGGGGCCATCTGGCCAGACACCTGCGGGCTGCCATTCCTGATGCGGAATTGCATGGGACGGTACGCCTGCCGGTGGAGCAGTATCCGCAACTGGGCGCACTGATGGCCAGTGTCACGCAGATTGACCTGCGCGATCCTGAAGCGGTTATCGTGTTGATGAAGGCGACGCAGCCGGAAGTCATCTTTCACCTGGCGGCACAGGCTTTTGTCCCGCGCTCGTTTGAAGACCCCTGGGAGACGCTGGAGAACAATATTCGTGCCCAGCTCAATCTGATCCTGGCTGTGCTGGCCCTGGGAATCGCACCGCGCATGCTGGTTGTCAGCTCCGCCGAGGTCTACGGCAACGTGCCCCCGGAGCAGATGCCCATGACCGAGGACCTGCCGCTGGCGCCCGACAGTCCATACAGTGTGAGCAAAGTGACGCAGGATATGCTCGGTCTGCAGTACTACCTCAGCCATCACCTGCCGATCGTCCGGGTGCGGCCCTTCAACCACATCGGGCCGGGGCAGAGCGCAGGCTTCGTGGCGCCGGCCTTTGCCCTGCAGATCGCCCGCATCGAACGCGGCCTGCAGGAGCCGGTGATCCATGTAGGCAATCTGGCGGCCCGGCGAGACTTCAGTGATGTACGGGATGTAGTAGCCGCTTATGTGGCCGCAGCGACGCGAGGCAAGCCGGGTGCGGTTTACAATGTCTGCAGCGGCAGGGCGTATAGTGTGCGGTACTTGCTGGATGTGTTGTTAAGCTATAGCACGGTGTCTGTGGAAGTGCGGCCTGACCCGCAGCGGATGCGCCCGGTGGACAGGCCGCTGGTGATCGGATCGGCGGCCCGTCTGCAAGCGGACACAGGCTGGCAACCCCGCATCTCCTTTGAACAGAGTTTGCGCGACGTCCTGGAAGATGCTCGCGGACGTATCGCGGAGACCGAAGATCAGGTTTCCTGAGGATAGAGTGAAGAGAGACCATAACATGGCTGGTAACGCATTGATCACCGGAATCACCGGTCAGGACGGCTCCTACCTGGCAGAGTTCTTGCTGAGCAAGGGGTATAACGTTTACGGGCTGGTACGCCGCACCAGCACGGTGAGCTTTGACCGCATCCGGCATATTCAGGATCGCCTCACCCTGATCTCCGGTGACATCCTGGATCAGACATCGCTGATCTCGGCGCTGGAGGAGAGCCAGGCTACAGAGGTCTACAACCTGGCGGCGCAGAGCTTCGTGCAGACGTCGTGGCAGCAGCCCGTCTTCACCGGGGATGTGACCGCACTGGGCGTGACTCGCCTGCTGGACGCGATCCGTAAGGTCAATCCGTCCATCCGTTTTTACCAGGCCTCCAGCAGCGAGATGTTCGGCAAGGTGCGAGAAGTCCCTCAAAAAGAGACCACACCGTTTTATCCCCGCAGCCCGTACGGCGTGGCCAAGGTCTACGGCCACTGGATCACGGTCAACTACCGCGAGAGTTACGGGATGCATGCTACCAGCGGTATCCTGTTCAACCATGAATCACCCCGCCGGGGGCTGGAGTTTGTGACGCGCAAGGTGACCCATGCTGTAGCGCGGATCGTGCTGGGGCTGCAGGATCATGTGGCCCTGGGCAACCTGGACGCGCGGCGCGACTGGGGCTTTGCCGGAGACTACGTGCGGGCCATGTGGCTAATGCTGCAACAGGATCAGCCCGATGATTACGTGATTGCTACCGGCGAAACGCATTCGGTGCAGGAGCTGGTCGAAGTGGCATTTGGTCATGTCGGCCTCGACTGGCGCAAGTACGTCCGCCAGGACCCGCGCTACATGCGCCCGGCGGAGGTCGACCTGTTGGTCGGTGACGCTTCCAAGGCGGGTAAGCGGCTTGGCTGGGAGCCGACCATGCGCTTTGAAGAGCTGATCAAGATGATGGTTGATGCCGATCTGGCCATGCTCAAAGCGCAGAATTCGCAAACCGTGGCATGAACGCTCCGGCGCTGATCGATACCCACTGCCATCTGGATTTCGAGAGTTACGATGGCGATCGGCCTGCTGTGCTATTCCGGGCGCGGGAAGCAGGGGTGATCGCGGTGATCAATCCGGCCGTCGACCTCGCCAGTAGCGCGGCGATCTGCCAATTGGCCGCCAGCGAACCCCTGATCTTTGGCGCGGTGGGCATTCATCCCAACAGTTCAACAGACTTTGTCGCAGCGCAGGTGGACGAATTGCGGGCACTGGCCCGGCAGCCGCGAGTTGTAGCCATTGGCGAGATCGGCCTGGACTACTATCGCGACCGCAGCCCCAGGCAGACTCAACACCGGGCGCTGGAAGCCCAGCTGGAACTGGCAGCGGCGCTGGCGCTGCCGGTAATTCTCCACAACCGGGAAGCCACCGCTGATGTGCTGGCCATCCTGCGCGGCTGGGTCGGCAGCCTGCCGGCTGATCATCCTTTGCGCGGGCGGCCCGGTGTGCTGCATTCCTTCTCCGGCACGGCAGACGACGCAGCACAGGCGGTTGAACTGGGTTTCTACGTCGGTATTACCGGGCCGATCACGTTCAAGAACGCCGATGCATTGCGGCGGGTGGCCGCGGCTCTGCCGGATGATCGGCTGCTGATTGAGACTGACGGCCCATTCCTGACGCCCCATCCCCATCGTGGGGAGCGCAATGAGCCGGCTTATGTCCGTCTGGTGGCGGATCGCATCGCGGGCGTGCGGCTGAGCGCGTACGAGACAGTGGCGGCGCAGACCACACGCAACGCCATCCGTCTGTTCGCGCTGCCAGTGCATGGCTGAGCAGGGTGTGGCGCTCCGGACTGGCCGTTCATCTCTGTATAATAATGGAGATGAACGGCGCGGTCATACCCGGTAGAATCGGGATCGGGGCGGGTATGCTCATGGAGAAGGGCAGGCCGATGCCGGACGTCTCGATCGTGATCGTCAGCTGGAATGTGGCCGATCTGCTGGATGCCTGCCTGCGCAGTATCGCTGCCGGGCCGGTGCAACTGGTCGGCCCCGGCAGGGAGGCGGATCCGGCGGACGGGCGGCTGGCAGTCGAAGTCATTGTGGTCGAGTCGGGCAGTAGCGATCACTCGCTGGCGGTGCTGGAACGCTATCCCTGGGTGGTGGCGCTGCCACAGGCGGAGAATATCGGCTTCACGCGGGGCAATAACCTGGGCCTGCGGGTAGCCCGTGGCCGTTACCTGATGCTGCTCAACCCGGACACAGAGGTTCTTGATGACGCGCTGCCGACGCTGGCGGCGTACCTGGATGCACACCCTGACGTGGGTATTGTCGGACCGCGTACGCTCAACAGTGATAGCTCCATCCAGTCTACCCGGCGTGAGTTTCCTACGTTTGTGACGGCCCTGTTTGAGAGCACATGGCTGCAACGCTTTGCGCCGCCCGGCGTGTTGCGCCGCTACACGCTGAGCGATCGACCCGACGATGGCACGTATGACGTCGGCTGGATGCAGGGGTCTGCGCTGATGGCCCGCCGCGAAGTGTACGAGCAGATCGGCGGGCTGGATGAGGGGTATATCATGTACTCCGAGGAAATGGATTGGTGCCGCCGGGCGCGGGATGCAGGCTGGCGGCGGGTGTATGTTGGATCGGCGCGGATCATCCATCACGGTGGCAAGAGCAGTGATCAGGTGGAGGCTCGCCGCCATATCTATTTTCAGCAGAGCAAGGTGCGTTACTTCCGCAAGTTTCACGGGCGACTGGCCGGGGAAGTGCTGCGGTTTTACCTGCTGGCCCAGTATGCCTGGCAGCTGGGGCTGGAATGGCTCAAAGGGCAACTGGGACACAAACCGGCGTTGCGGCGGCAGCGCGTGGCAGCGTACCGTGAAGTGCTGCGATCGGGGTTGCGGTCGGAGTGAGGACGATGCGTATCGGGTTGATCACCGGAGAATATCCGCCTATGCAGGGCGGCGTGGCCGACTTCACGCGGGAGATCGCGCAGGCATTTGCTGACCTGGATCATGCCGTGTTTGTGCTGACCGATCGACGAGGCGCGGGTAACGGCGATCCCGGTGTGCGCGTCAGTGCAACGGTGCACGGCTGGAATCGGGCCAGCCTGGGGGCTGTACAGCGCTGGATCGCCGTCAACCGGCTGGATGTGGTGAATCTGCAGTATCAGACAGCGGCCTATCAGATGGCGCCATTGATTCACTGGCTGCCGCGCCTGACGGGTGCGGTCCCTTTTGTGACGACCTTTCATGATCTGCGTGTGCCTTACCTGTTTCCCAAAGCCGGTCCGCTTCGTGAATGGTGGGTGCTGCGCCTGGTCCGCGATTCCGATGCCGCAATTGTCACCAATCCTGAGGATGAACAGCGGTTGCGGCGGGCTGGCGGGGCGCGACAACTTGTCCACATCCCGATCGGCTCGAATATTGCGCCGGGGACGCCGGAAGGCTTCGACCGGGCGGCCTGGCGGGTGCGGCTAGGCGCTGCGCCGGGGGAAAGGCTGGTGGCCTACTTCGGTTTTCTCAACCGTAGCAAAGGGGTGGATGTCCTGCTGCGGGCGCTGGCTGCCGCCCACACACCGGAAACGCCATTCAGACTGGCGATCGTTGGCGACCGGACGGGCAGCAGCGATCCGACTAACGCGGCTTACGCAGCGGAGATCGAGGCACTGGTAGACCGGCTGGGGTTGGCCGGGCGGGTAACCTGGACGGGCTACCTCAGTCCGGCGGAAGTCAGCGCGACACTGCTGGCGGCTGACTGCTGCGCGTTGCCGTTCCTGGATGGCGTCTCGTTCCGGCGGGGGAGTTTGATAGCAGCGCTGGCTCATGGCTGCGCGATCATCACCACAGCCCCGGCGGTGCCCATACCGGAGGTACGCCACGCCGAGAATCTGTTTCTCGTGCCGCCGGGGGACGCCGATGCGCTGGCTGCAGCGCTTCAGATCGTCACTGCCGATGAGTCGCTGCGTCAACGGCTGATGAGTGGCGCACAGGCGCTCTATAGCCTGTTCACCTGGGATCGGATCGCGGTGCAGACAGCGGCCCTGTACGCTGACCTGATCCGGTCGTCTGCCTGAACCGGCGCAAACTCGGCAGAGCCGGACGGATCGGGTACACTGGCCGACCGTGAGATTCCCGGCTGGCTTGATGCGCAGGAGGCGCGGTTGTCTTCCTCCCGGTTTCGGTTGATTCTGGCGGGTATCCTGGCCCTGTACCTGGTACTGGCGCTAAGCTACAGCGCGCTGGTACCGCTTTTTGAGTCGCCGGATGAGCTGACCCACTATGCCCTGGTTCGTCACCTGGCGCTGAATGGGTTACGCCTGCCGGTCCAGCAGGTTATCGATCCCGGCCCCTGGGCGCAGGAGGGTAACCAGCCACCGCTGTACTACTTCCTGGCTGCGCTGGGCACGTTGCGGATCGACGCGGCTACGCCTCCAGAGAGTCAGCTCAATCCTCATGCGGATATTGGCGTTGTGCCCGCTGATGGCAACATTAACCGGATGATCCACGACCCGGCGCTAGAAGCCTTCCCCTGGCGCGGGACGGCGCTGGCGGTTCATGTGGCGCGGCTGCTCTCGGTACTGATGGGTACAGTCACTGTCCTGACGACGGCCCTGATTGCGCGGGAGGTCTTTCCTCGTTGGCCACAGGTCGCGCTGGCGGCGGCGGCGTTTAATGCCGTCTTGCCGATGTTCGCCTTTATCAGCGGGTCGGTCAATAACGACAATCTGGCCAATATGCTGGCCGGGCTGTTGACCTGGCAGATCATCCGCCTAGGGCGGGGGGACACCGCACCGTCATGGCGGGTGTATGCGGGTGTGGGCGTATTGGCCGGCGCGGCACTACTGGCCAAGCTCAGTCTGGGGCTGCTGGTGGCGCTGGTGGCGCTGGCGCTGCTCCGGCTGAGCGTGCTGCGCCGGGATTGGCGACCGCTGGTCGTGGGTGGCGCGATCAGCGGCGCGGTGGCGCTGGCGCTGGCCGGCTGGTGGTATGCACGCAACCTGCAACTCTACGGCGACCCGACCGGGTTGAGAATCTTCCTGCAACTTATCGGCCAGCGCCCGGTACCGGCTGATCTGTGGCAACTGTGGAGCGAGCGTGAGTCGCTGCTACGTTCCTGGTGGGGCGTGTACGGCTGGATGAATGTGCTGCTTCCTGATGGGATCTATGTCCTGCTGAACCTGCTCGGAGCGGCGGGAGTGATCGGTTTTGCTGCCCTGGGCTTTGCCCGGCTGGCCGGGCTGGCGCAGCAGGAATGCCGCCCGGAGCGCTGGCCGATGACGGTGGCTGTGATCTGGCCGCTGCTGGCGTTCGGCGCGTTGCTGCGCTGGACGAGCATTACACCGGCGTCGCAAGCGCGGCTGCTGTTCATCGCTATCGGACCGCTGTGCCTGTGGCTGGCAGCGGGGTTGGGCTGGTGGCTGCCGCGCCGCGCCCGGACATTTGCGTGGGGCGCCGCAGCGATCTTGCTGGCAGGCGTGGCGCTGTATGGCCTGTGGTTCATTGTCCGTCCGGCCTATGCTTTGCCGGCGCTGGATCGCCCGCTGGCGGCGGAACTGCCCGGCGAAGCGGTGGACTTTTACGAGCCGGGGAACGAAGCGCCAGCGTTGCGCCTGCGCGGGTACAGGCTGGAAACGACAGCGGCACAGCCGGGCGGGGCGCTCAGCCTGATGCTGTACTGGGAGGTGTTGCAGACGCCAACACGCCGCTGGAGCCTGTTTGCCCACGCCGTAGATAGCGCCGGGTTGATCGCCGGGCAGCGCGATCGCTACCCCGGTGGGGGAACCTTGGCGACGGACTGGCTACGTCCTGGCCAGCAGTGGGTTGAGCCGCTGACGATCGTCCTTCCAGACACGGCCTATGCGCCGGATACACTGGTAGTGCTGATCGGACTTTACGATCTGGCCAGTGGCGAGCGGATGCTGATTGCGGAGCATGACGGCGAGACGGCGTTGCTCCTCACGCCTCCGGTACATTTGCAGCCACGCTTGGATGAAACCGGTCTGCCCAACCCGCGCTACGACAACTTCGGCCACCTGATCGCTCTACGGGGATACGATCTCAGCGGACGGCGTCTGCACCCTGGTGAAACGCTGACGGTGACGCTCTACTGGCAGGCGCTGGCACGCATGGCGGAGGACTACACGGTCTTCGTCCATGTGATTGACCTGGCAACATGGACGATCTACGGCAGCTCTGATGCTGCGCCGGCTAACTGGACCCGCCCGACGTCCTCGTGGGAAGCGGGCGAGATCGTGATCGATGCTCACACGCTGACTGTGAATCCGGAGACTCCGCCGGGCGTGTACACCGTTGAGATCGGGCTGTATCGGATGCCGCAGCCTGGTACGTTCGAACGGTTGAACGTGGTCGCGGCGCCGGGCGGACAGGCAAGCGACGTGATCTACCTGGCGCGGGTGGCGGTTGACGCGGCGGAAGGTGGCACACCATGAGGTTGGCGAGCGTGAAATGGCGGGCGGACGCCGTGGCCTGCCTGATCCTGATGGCGTTATGGGGCGGGTTCTTCTGGCGCTTTCTGACGCCAGTAGCGGCTGACCAGGTTTCCCTGGCGGAAGGCGATTTTTCCGGCCAGTTTGTGGCTTTCGGCGCGTACCAGGCAGCCCGGCTGTGGGCAGGGGAAGTGCCACTGTGGAACCCTTACAACAACGGCGGCCTGCCCTTCCTGGCGGATACCCAGGCAGCCGTCTTCTACTTGCCGCGCCTGCTGACCATCGTCCTGACCGGCCTCAGCGGGGGGTGGACGTATCAGGCGCTGGAGCTGGAGATGATGGCCCATGTGTTGCTGACCAGCCTGCTGATGTACGGGCTGATCCGGCGGCTGACGGCGGAGTCGAGGGGCAGCGTGGCGGGCGCGCTAACCGGGGCGATCGTGTGGGCCTACGGCGGTTTCATGACTGGTTATCCGCCGCTGCAACTGGCCCTGCTGGAGGCGGTGAGCTGGGGGCCGCTGATCCTGCTGGGCGTGCACGAAGCCACGCCGCAGGAGCGACCACGCCCCGGCTGGCTGATCCTGAGCAGCCTGGCGCTGGGTTTGAGTGTCTTAGCCGGGCATCCCCAGACGAACTGGTTTCTGGGCTGGCTGGCTGTTGCCTATCTGGCCTGGCGGGTGGCTCAGCGCCGCTGGCGCTGGACAGTGTTCCTGTTCGGCGGGGCGCTGATCGTGGCGCTGGCGGCGGCACTGGCGGCGGTGCAACTCCTCCCGGCGGCGGAGTATCTGCAACATACCACCCGCATCACCTACGGTTTTGAGGCCAAACGCAATGGCTTTCCGGTGCAGGATGTGATCCAGGTCGTTTTCCCGCGTGTATTGAGCGTGTGGTCGCCGCTGTATGTTGGGATTGTCGGGGCAATCCTGGCTGCGCTTGGCCTGTGGCAGGCAACGCGCGATCGCGTTTTCTGGGGTGGGGCGGCCCTGCTGGCGCTGCTGCTTAGCTTCGGAGGGAACGCCGCTTTGTACGGCCTGCTGGTCAACCTGTGGCCGGGTCTGAGCCTCTTCCGCGGGCAGGAACGCGCAGCCATGGTCATCGCGCTGGCGCTGAGCGTACTGGCCGGGCAGGGAGCGTGTTACCTGTTCAGCCTGGACCTGGCGCGGGCCAGCGCGATCCGGGCGGCGCTCCGGCGTGGCCTGTTGCTGCTGGGTCTGCTCACCGGGTTCGTGACGATCGTGGCATTTGTGCTGTCACTGGGGAAGGCAACCGGCTTTGACGCTGAGAAGCTGGAGGCGCTGGCCTTCTCCGCGCTGGTTGCCTGGTTGGCGGCAGCGACGGTGCTCTGGCTGTTGCGTGGGCCGGGCGACCGGCTGCGCCAGGGCGCAGTGGTGGCGCTGCTGGTGTTCGATCTGTTCACGGTAGCGGGCGACAACCTGCTGGCGGAGCCAATCCCGCCGGGCGAACGGCTAAAACAGCCGGAAGTGCTGGCTGTTGCCCTGGATGACCCGGCGGTGCCGCCGCAGCGTGTCGACGGACAGCGCGGTGTGCTGGCCAACTACGGCACGCTGTGGCGGATCCCGGATATTCGCGGGATCAGCCCGCTGTGGCTGGACGGGCCGTATGCCGTGATCGGGCAGGATTTTCCCAACTCGCTGGCCTGGGAATTGTTCGCCGTCCGCTATGTGTTCACCGACTGGCAGGAGTTGCCCGTGCCGAGCACGATTGTTGCCAGCGGCACGGATGCCTACGGGCCGGTCAACGCGCATCGTCTGATCGATCCGCGGCCCTTCGCCCTGCTCATGGATGATGTCTGGCGCGTGGAGGGCGACGCCAACGCACGGGCGGTGCTGGCCGAACCAGGTCTGAATCCGCGCCGCACGATCGTCCTTGATGTCAGCGGAGGTGTGACGCTACCGGAGGTATTGCGGGCAACCGGCTCAGCGACAGTGACGGACTTTGCTCCGGAGGCGATCACGATTGGTGTGAAGGATAATCCCGATCCAGCGGTGTTGAGCCTGGCGCTGCCGCACTATCCCGGCTGGCAGGCTTTGGTCGACGGGCAGTCTGTGCCGTTGCTCCGCGCTTATGGGGCGCTGAGCGCCGTTATCCTGCCGGGCGGCGCGACCGAGGTGCGGCTGGTGTATGATCCGTGGACGTTCAAGATTGGCGCAGCGATCAGTGTTGTCGCCTGGAGCGGGCTTGTGCTGGGCGGGTTGTGGCTGGCCGGGATGCGGTTGCGCCGCAAGGATGGCTGGAGGTGAGTGTGTCGGAACTGGACCACATGATGGAACGTATCCTGCGGCTGAAGGGAGCGACAGTTGCAGTCATCGTTGGGGTGGCGGCGGGTTTGCTGGCTGGCCTGGTTGGGCTGGCGATTGTGGCGCTGGGGCCGGTCTACGCCATAGCGATGGTACTGGGTGTATTGGGCGGGCTGTACATTCTGACGGACCTGAACGCGGCCTTGTATGCGGTGGTTGCAGTGATCACCCTCATCCCGTATGGCACGCTGCCAGTCAAGATCATCATCACCCCTTCGCTGCTGGACTTTGCGCTGATCGCTTTCCTGATGGTTTATGCCTTCCAGTGGATGACCGGGCGGCGGCGGCTGTTCCGCCTGACGCCGGTGCATGGCTTGATCCTGCTCTTCGGCCTGGTGCTGTTGTTTAGCTTTCTGATGGGATTGCGCCATGCGCCGCTGACCAACAACATCCTCAAGCAGTTCGCGGAAATGCTGATGGCGATGGCGATGGCTTTTGTGCTGGCGGATGTGCTGCGTGACGAGCGCAGCCTGCAGCGGTTGATGCGGGTGATTGTGGCGTTGGGTGCGGCGACTGCCCTGATTGGGATCATCCTCTACATCCTGCCCGACAGCCTGACGGAAGCGTTGCTGGTGCGGCTGGCGCCGTTTGGTTATCCCAATGGTGGGGTGGTGCGCTATGTCGAAGACAATCCGGCTCTGGCCGAACGGGCGATTGGGGTGTGGATCGATCCAAACTCTTATGGGGGTGTTCTGGCCGTGCTGGGCGCGTTGATCGCCCCGCAACTTTTCAGTAATCGTTTGCTTGGCTGGCCGCGCTGGTTAGTGGGTGGGGCGCTGGGGCTGGTAGGCCTGGCGCTGCTGCTGACGTATTCGCGTGGGTCGATGCTGGCCCTGGGCGCCGCGCTGGGTTTTGTGGCGGTGATGCGCTACCGGCGGCTGCTCTGGATCATGCTGGCGGCAGCGGCGGTGATCCTGATGCTGCCGGTGACTCAGGGGTATGTGGCGCGCCTGATCGAAGGATTGCAATTCGCCGATCAGGCATCGCAGATGCGGATCGGCGAGATCAACGATGCCCTGCGACTGATCGGGCGCTATCCGCTGACCGGCGTTGGGTTCTCCGGGACGCCGACCCGCGACCTGTACCTGGGGGTAGCTAATCTCTACCTGACACTGGCGGGTAATACGGGCCTGCCGGGCCTGGGGGCGTATCTGCTGATGATCGGCGGCCTGCTGGTCTATGGCCTGCGGGCCTGGTCGCGCCCGGGACGCACGCTGCGTTTGGAGGGCTTCTGGCTTGGGGCTTATGCAGCTATTGTGGCAGTGCTGGTAGCGGGAATCTTTGACCACTACTTCTTTAAGCTGGAGTTTCAGGCGTCGGGGACGTTGTTCTGGCTGGTCCTGGGTCTGGCTACGGCGGTATCACGTCTGTGGCTGCTGACCGAGAAGGAGGGCGCCGGCGAGGCGCAGCCCTCGCTGGCGAGCGAAATCAGCCTTGCCAAAGTCTCTGATGTAAGGTAGTATGGCCGACGCGAATCGTGACCCGGTTTGAGCGACGCACGACAAACCGGCTTTCCGCTCTTGACCTGGCATCCCCGCCTGGGAGAGGGCAATCCCGAGGAAAGGAGGCGAAAGCCACCTCATGCGTAAATACGAACTGGTTTTCATTATTCGTCCGGATGTCGCCGAAGAGGCTGTTACCGCTGCAATCGAGCAGGTGAAGCAGTGGGTTACGGCGCAATCGGGCGAAGTCCAGCGCGTGGAACAGTGGGGGCGGCGCCGTCTGGCGTACCCGATCAATGATCAACGCGAAGGACATTACGTGCTGTTCAACCTGATGCTGGCGCCACAGGCCATCGACGAGGTTGAACGTAACCTCAAGCTGAGCGATGTGATCCTGCGCCACCTGCTGGTGCGTGTTGAGGAGTAACTGGTGGCGCGGCGGCTTTGCGCTGACACTCCTGAAGGCAGGTGAAGGTGGATCATACTGGGTAGAGGAGTCGTTGTTATGGGGCGGGGGCTGAATAAGGTCATGATCATCGGCCACCTGGGACGTGACCCGGAGATGCGGTATACGCCCAGCGGTCGCCCGGTGACCAGCTTTAGTGTGGCAACGAGCCGGACGTGGACATCCGCTGAAGGAGAGCGCCGCGAAGAGGTTGAGTGGTTCAATGTCGTGGCCTGGGGCGCCCTGGCGGAAATCTGCAAGTCGCACCTGACCAAGGGCCAACAGGTCTACATCGAGGGCCGGCTGCAAACACGCGGCTGGGAAGATGAAAACGGCAAGAAACATTACCGTACCGAGCTGGTGGCCAACGAGATGATCCTGCTGGGTGACCGCCGCGCCCCTGGAGAACTGAACCAGTATGATTCGTTCGAATCGGCGGATGACGACGAGGAAGACTACGCATTCTAGACTCTGTCCGCAGCTCAGCAGGGCAGGTGGCTAAGACACTCTGTCTGAATGTCCGGGCAATAGCGGATAGGTTCCGGGCTGAAGAGCAGCTTTCAGCAGTGAATGAATAGGGAAGACCCATGAGCGATCTGGATACTCAATACACAGATGACATCGGCGGCGATGAGGAACAATTAGACCGCCGTTCTGGTCGGCGGGGTGGACGCCGGCGTCGCGTGTGCCCGTTCTGCGGTGATAAGATCCGCGAGGTTGACTACAAGGACGCCGATCTGTTGCGTCGCTATGTCAACGAGGAAGGTAAGATCCGTCCACGCCGTCAGACGAATGTCTGCGCGCGTCATCAGCGCAGCCTGGCCCAGGCGGTAAAGCGGGCGCGTCACCTGGCGCTGCTGCCTTTCACGGGGCAGCATGTGCACGGCTAAGTCAGGGGTGCTTGTGACCAGACGGGCATGGAAGGCTGATGTTTGGTCGGCCTTCCGTGCCATGTCTGTTTGAGGTCGGCGTCCTACTACGAGGAGAAGATAATCCGTATGGCCAAGAAAGCCACCACGGGCGTCCCCACCCGGCGCAAGGCTTCGCCGGAGCAGGAAGGTCCTCGCACGTATCTTTCCCGCGCGGAACGCGAGGCGCGCGCACAACGCTGGGTGCTGATCGGTATTGGTGCGGCGCTCGGGCTGGCGCTGATCGTGTTGCTGGCCGGGATCATCATTGAAGGATTTGTACGCCCCAACCAGCCGGTCGCCGTTGTCAACGGTGTGGCGATCACCACAGCGGACTTTGAGAAGCGCGTGCGCCTGGAGCGCTGGCAAAGCGGCCAGCTGTTGCTGAACGTCGCCGGTCTATATGGCGTGGAAATGCTGACCGATCAGAACAGCCCCTTCTACCAGCAGGTGATCCAGCTCCTGCCGGGGCGGGAGGCATTGCTGGGCAGCCAGGTGCGCGACCAGATGGTGGACGAAATCCTGATCCGCCAGGAAGCGGCAGCGCGGCAGATCACCGCCGAGTCCGCAGAGATTGACGCGCGGATCCAGGAGTTCTTTGGCTACAATCCCAACCCGGAAGAGCCAACGGCGACGCCAGTGCCATCAGCAACGCCAACGCCGATCGTGTCGCCCACGCCATCCCCGACACCTACAGTTACGCCGGAGCCTTCGGAGACTCCACTGCCGACTGTCACCCCGCAGCCGACCACTACCCCACAGCCGACGCTGACTGCTGAAGAACTGGCTACGCGCTATCAGGAAGTCTCTGAAGACTACCTGAGCCGGGCGGCGGAGGTTTCCGGCCTGAGTCGGGAAGAGATCCGGGCGATCTTCGAGGTGCAGGTATTGCGGGAAAAGCTCCAGCAGGCAGTGACTGAGGACATCGGGCCGATTGAGGAGCAGGTGAACGCGCGGCACATCCTGGTCAAGACCGAGCAGGAAGCACAGGATGTCCTGGCGGCCCTGGCGGAAGGTGAGTCCTTCGCCGAACTGGCCCGTGCTGTCTCGATCGATACCGGTAGTGGCCGCCTGGGCGGCGAACTGGGCTGGGCTGGCCGCGGCAAGTATGTCGCTGAATTTGAGGATGCCGTCTTCAATGGCGAGATCGGCCCGATTATCGGCCCGGTACAATCGGAGTATGGCTACCATATCGTGCAGATCCATGCACGTGAGGATCGTGAACTGACGACGGCAGAGCTTGAACAGAAGCGCCAGACGGCTTTCACCGAGTGGCTTGCCGAACGGCGCAGCAGTGCCGAGATCACCTATCCGTATAGCTACACGGATCGCACGCCGGACGATCCCACAATCTACGATCTTGGTCTGGCTGGGCTGCTGGGCGGTAGCAGTGGAGGATCATAGCCGCGCCTGAGTCCAGGGTGAAGTGAACTGGTCAGAGCTGAACAGAGTCTGAAGCATATGCGCCGGGTGGTATTTCCACTCGGCGTTTTTTTGATGGCGGCAAGGCCGGGTCTTCAACACGTTCTTCTGGTTGGCCAATGTCTGAAGTGATCAGATCGCCAAATACTTGATCTGGCGCCAAAGTTGTCCTATGATGAGCTTGAGCGGACTTGTCCGGACAAGACATGACAGGCATGTTCAAGCTTTCCAAGACCAGCTCGCTGCCCCTGCACACCCAACTCCTCAACGAACTCCGCCATGCCATTCTGAGCGGGCGGCTTAAGCCACATGACCGTCTCCCCGGTGAATTCGAGCTGGTGGAGCAGCTTGGCATCAGCCGGACAACGATTCAGAAGGCCTGGGACGCTGCCGAAGACGAAGGGCTGATCTACCGTGTTCCCGCCAAGGGGACATATGTCGCTGCTCCGCAACAGGGTCAACAGGTCTCGCGGAGTGTCGGCTTTCTGGTGCCGCAGTTCCTGTACACGTTTGACGGTGATCTGCTTGACGGGGCGGAGAAGGTCCTGCGCCAGCATGGTTACCGGCTGCTATTCGCCCAGACGGAGCGGCGCGTCGAAGAGGAGAATCGCCTGCTGCATACCATGTGCCAGGAAGGGGTGGTGGGGTTTCTCCTCTGGCCGGTCAGCGACCCGGAAGAGAAGCGTATCCTGAGCGGGGAGAATTGCCGCGTGCCGATCGTGCTGCTTGACCGACCCATCCCCGGCGTGGCATTGCCGTGCGTCACCAGCCGCAACTACGAAGGCGGCATGCAGATCATGACACATCTGCTGGAACTGGGGCATCGGCGAATCGCGTTTCTGGCCTGGCCGCACCTGAACCTGTGGCCGATCGCTGAGCGGTTCCGGGCGTATCAGGATGCGATGCGCGGTGCAGGGCTGGAGCCAATGGCCGAGCCGCTGTATATCGGTGTACCCTCAAGCGAGGCGACCAACTACCGGCGGCTGGCCCAGTCCGCTCAGGAGGATGTCCAGCGGTTGACCATTCTCCTGAGCCAGCCTGATCGCCCTACGGCGCTCTTTGCTATGAATGATCTGGTGGCCATGCTGGCGCTGCAGGCGGCCCGCCGGGCTGGCGTGCGTGTTCCGGAAGATCTTTCCATCGCCGGGTTTGATAACCTGGAGATGACCGAGCATGTAACCCCGCCGTTGACGACGGTGGCCCAGGATGTGCGTTTGATGGGCGCGGAGGCAGCAAGGCGTTTGCTGGCGTTAATTGCCGGGGAGCCGGTGCAGGATGTCTTTACGTTGTTGCCGACCCGCCTGATTGTCCGTGAGTCGACCGGCCCGGCTCCGAAAGGAGGTGTTTAGCGGAGGAGTAGATTGAGCCGCAATATGGATTGATGAGCTGCCGGGCCAGGAAACCATTTGTGCTTGCGCCCGGCCAGCGCCAGGAGCCACGCTTTTCAGTGGCACTCGCAACGCCGAAATGCTGTGTCTTGAGTTTTAGAACGAGGAGAAGCAAGATGCTCACAAGGAAGTTTAGTAGTCTGCTGCTTGTTCTCGCCCTGATTCTGATGGCAGCAGCGCCTGTACTGGCGCAGGGCGAAGAGATACGCCTGACCATGACCTGCCGGTGTGTGGCGGGTGGCGTGAACAACAACTTGGTGGTGTGGCTGAATACCTACGTGTTCCCCACCTTCCAGGAAAAGATGGCCGCCGAAGGCAAGAATGTGGTCGTTGAGCTGGTGGAGTTTGGCGGCGGCGACGAACAACTCAAAGAGCAATATGCGCTTGACCTGGGCGTCGGCGCCGGCCATGACGTTTTTGCTTTTGACGGCTTCTGGGTGCCGGAATTTGTGGAAGCCGGGCTACTGAAGCCACTTGATGAGATCGCCGGCGAGGCGGTCACCAGCTGGGAAGGCTGGGCGCATATCACGCCGGGCATCCAGAGCATTCTGGGTTACCAGGGCAAGCTGTATGGCATCGCCAGCGGCACCGATGTGCGCCAGATCTTCTATCGTACAGACGTCTTTGAGCAAGCCGGTATCGAGATGCCCTGGCAGCCGACCAGCTGGGCGGAACTGCTGGACACCGCGCGCGCCCTGAAGGAAGCCGGCGTTGAAATCCCGCTGCAGGTGAACGCGGGCACGGCGATGGGCGAAGCCACCACCATGCAGGGCTGGTTCATGGTCCTGCTGGGCGCTGGCGAGCATATGTATGACTTCGAGGACGGCAAGTGGATCGTCAGCAGCCCGGCTATTCTGAACGCGCTGAACTTCTACAAGACCGTCTACCTGGATGAGGGCCTGGGTGACGCCCGGATGCAGCTGGTGGCTGACGGTCGTGACCGTTCGTTCCAGGCGTTTGCTGAGGGTCGTGTCGGCATGTTGGTGGAAGGCGACTGGTTCTGGCGTTCGGCCATCCTGAACTTCCTGGATGTCCCAACCCGCAATCAGGTGGTTGGCTGGGCGAAGATGCCCGCCATGGAACCGGGCAAGGGGTATCGTGGGCAGGACTTTGTCACGATCTCCGGCGGTACGGGCTGGGTGCTGAATCCCAATACCGAGCATCCGGTGGAGGCCTGGGAATTGCTGGCCCACATGTCCAGCCTGGACGCCCAGCGCGCCTGGGAGCTGATCCAGCCGCGCATCAACTTCCGCGATGACGTACCGGTTGGCGGTGACCCGGTCATGTCGGCTATGGCCGAGGCGCTGCTGCCGCTGACCACCGTTCGTCCGATGCTGCCTGCCTACCCGCAGATTTCGTACCAGGCGCAGCTGATGACCGAGCGTGTCGTCTCCGGCGAGATGACACCGGAAGAAGCGATGGCGGCCTATGCGGAAGCCGTCACGGAACTGGTGGGCGAGGAGAACGTCAAGAGCATCCCGCTCCAGTAACAGGAATCCAACTCGGCGGTGGGGCCGGGCTGGCCTGTACAGGCCCGGCCCCCTTTGATTGTCAAGGGGTGCGTTGTGGAGCAACAGCGAGGCGTCTTTTCCAGCAGGGTTGGCCTGGCTTTTCTGACGCCAGCCCTGTTCTTTGTAGTCATCTTTTTGCTTTTCCCCTTTGTGTGGATCTTCTACCTGAGCTTTACCAACCAGACTCTGACGGGCGCTTCAGCGCTCAGCCCGTCCTTTGTGGGCCTGGAAAACTATGCGCGGTTGTTCGACTTCGACCGCTGGGCGCGGGCGGGGGAGTTCGGGAGCGCGCTGTGGATCACCATCCAGTTTGTGCTGGGTTCAGCGCTGCTGGGGCAGGCGGTGGTGGGGCTGACGATCGCCTGGGCCTTCTACCGGCGTAAGGGGTTGCTACGAGAGCTGGTCTTCACACTGGCGGTGCTGGCGTGGATCATCCCGGATGTGGTGGTGGCGTTTGCCTGGAGCGCCTTTCTGGATTATGAGCAGGGCACGCTGAACGCGATTCTGGGGGTGCTCGGCCTGGGCCGTCCCGACTGGCTGTTCCGCTATCCGCTGGTTTCGATCATCTTGTTCAATACATGGCGTGGCTCAGCGTTTTCAATTCTGCTATTCTCATCGGCGCTGGAGACCATTCCACCATCGTATGTCGAAACCGCTGATGTCGTGGGCGCGTCAGCGTGGCAGAAGTTCCGCGATATTCTCTTCCCACTATTGCGTGGCCATATTTTGACGGACCTGATCCTGATCACGTTGTGGACCTTCAACGTCTTCACGCCCTACCTGCTGACTGGCGGCGGACCGACGTTCAAGACGGAAGTCGTGTCCATTTATATCTACCGTACCGCGTTCAAGTTCTTTGAGTTTGGCAAAGGTGGCGCGATAGCCGTGGTTGTGATGCTGATCAACCTGACTCTGGCGATGGGCTATCTGGCCATGCTGCGCCGGCAAAAGGCAAGCGCATGAACCGTTACGAATCTCCTCTAGCCCGACTGGGCCTGGTACTGTTCACCCTTGTAGCAGCCTCGTTCTTTGCTCTACCGCTGTTGTGGCTGGCGACCGCGCCGTTTGACGCGCGGGTCAACCTGACGGTGCATATCCCGGCTGAGTTGACGCTCGACAACTTCCGGGCTGTCTTCCAGAACTCGTTTGCTGTGCGTGCCCTGCTGGTCAACAACCTGATCATCGCGGGCGGGGCAATGGTGATGGTAGCCACAGTGGCGACTTTGGCCTCTTATGGCCTCTCGCGTACACGCATTCCGGGACGTGACATCCTGGTCTACGTTCTGATCCTGTTTTCGTCGGTGGTAGGGGGGACCGCGGCGATGGTGCCGCTGTTCCTGCTGGCTTACCATCTGGGGCTGGTCGATACGCACATCGGGGTGATCCTGGTGATGACCGGTGGCCTGCTGCCCTCGGCGATCTTCATCATGCGCGACTTCGTGGACACGATCCCGCGCTCGTATGAGGAGGCAGCACTGGTCTTTGGTGCGTCGCCATTGCACATCTTCCGCGATATCGCTTTCCCGCTGGTGCGGCCCGGTGTGGCGGTGGTCGCGATCTGGGCGTTTGTGAACGCCTGGGGCGCTTTCTTGATCCCGGTGGTATTGCTGCGCAGCCCGCAGAACATGCCCGCTTCGGTGGCGCTCTATTCGTTTTACAGCGAGGCCGGGACGCCGGTGCATACACTGGTGGCCGCTTATGCGTTTCTGTACACCATCCCGGTTCTGGTGTTGTATCTGATTGTCAACTGGCGCTTTGGCTTCCGCTTCTTTGGCGGCATCAAACGATAATCGACAGGACAGGCACGCAATGGCTCAGATCACGCTTGAGAACGTAACCAAGACCTTTGGCGCGGTGACAGCGGTTGACCGTGTCAGCCTGACCATCGCAGAGGGCGAGCTGGTCGCGCTGCTGGGACCGTCCGGCTGTGGTAAGACAACCACCCTGCGCCTGATCGCCGGGCTGGAAATCCCCGACAGCGGGCGCATTTTCATCGGCGATCGGGAAGTTACCCGCCTGCCGCCACGGGAACGTGACGTGGCGATGGTCTTTCAGGACTATGCGCTCTATCCTCACATGAATCTGATGGACAACATCGGCTATCCGCTGAAGGTGCGCGGTGTGCCCCGGGAGGAACTGCGCCAGCGCGTTCAGGAGGTGGCCAGGCGATTGCAGATCGGTGATTTGCTTGACCGTCGGCCCAGCCAGATCTCCGGCGGGCAGCAGCAACGCGCCTCGGTGGCGCGGGCGGTTGTGCATGAGGCGCAGGCGTTCCTGTTCGATGAGCCGCTGAGCAACCTGGATGCCAAGTTGCGGCTGGAGGCGCGCGCCTTCCTCAAGCATTTGCAGCATACAGAAGGCGTCACCGCGGCCTATGTGACCCATGATCAGGCGGAAGCCATGGCCCTGGCCGATCGGATCGTGGTGATGAACCGTGGCAAGATCATGCAGATCGGTACCCCGCTGGACGTCTACCGCAATCCGCAGAACACGTTTGTGGCGGCGTTCATCGGTAACCCACCGATGAATCTGCTGCCCTGCCACCTGGATATAGCGCAGGGTGTGCTGGTGGTGGACTCCAATCAGGCCCCGCTGGACCTGGGGCTGCTGCGGGAACGTATCCGCGTGGCGCTGAAGGATGGCGATAGCCTGACGCTGGGCGTGCGCCCGGAAAATATCACGCTCGGTGCAGAGCCGGGGCCGGCGGCTATTCCGGGGAAGATCTATGTCACTCAGCCGCTGGGCGGTGAGACGCTGGTCAACGTCGAGGTGGGCGATCAGCTGGTTTCCGTGCGTATTTTCACCGAGGAATTGCCGCCGCTGCCAGAGCAGGTTTGGCTGACGCTTGACCTGGCGCGTACGTTCCTCTACGGGCCGGATGGCGAGCGAATCGTATGAGCGCCAACGTTGTTGTGGAAAAGGTGCTGGAGGGGTATTTCGCGCCTGAGCAGGCGGGCGGTTACCATCATGTGCCCTTTGAGATGCCAGAAGGTGTCTGCCGGCTGGAGGTAGCCTATAGCTACGACCATGCGATCGATTCGGATCCGCATCTTGTTGGCGGCAACACGGTCGATATCGGTCTATTCGATTCCAGAGGCGTCGCCTATCCGGGGCAGGGGTTTCGTGGATGGACAGGCAGCGCACGTAGCGAACTGTTCATTACGCCAGCGGAAGCCACGCCCGGCTATCTACCCGGCCCGCTGTGGCCGGGCATCTGGCACATCTTGCTGGGCTTCTACAAGAGCGCGCCGCAGGGTTGCCATTACCGGGTGACGCTGCGCTTTTACTTTGGTATGGCAGACGAAGCTCAGCCGGTATCTCCCCCACTGTTGACGCTGGACACAGCCGGGACGCGCCTGCGGCAGCGTCTCGATGGCTGGTACCGGGGCGAGTTGCACTGTCACACCCTCCATAGCGATGGCGATTCCCCGCCGGAAGCGCTGATCGCGCAGGCGCAGGGTCTGGGCCTGGATTTCCTGGCCATCACTGATCACAACGCGATCAGTCACCTGGTGGCGCTGGCGAAGCTTGGCCCGCAAGACATCACCATCATCCCTGGTTGCGAGGTGACGACGTACAAAGGCCACTGGAACGTCTGGGGGGTGGACGAGTGGATTGATTTCCGCACACTGACTCCAGAACTGATGCGTGCTTCCATCCAGCGCGCCAACGATCTGGGTTTCCTGACCAGCTGCAACCATCCGCGCCCCTACGGCCCGCCGTGGGAATTCACTGAGGTGCTCAACCAGCACTGTATCGAGGTCTGGAACGGGCCATGGGAAATCTTCAACCATACAGCTCTGGAACTATGGGATGCTCAGTTGCGGGCCGGGCGGCGGATGGTGGCGGTGGGCGGCAGCGACGCGCACAACCTGCAGAGCAACGCTGTGGCCCGAATTGGCACGCCGACGACCTGGATCTATACCCCTGAGGTCCCAACTGCCAGGGCGTTGCTGGAGGGGTTGCGAGCCGGGCACGCTTTCCTCAGTGGTAGCCCGGCTGGCCCGCAGCTTTACCTGCGAGCTGGCAGGACGCTGATGGGCGACACGATGGGGCGTCCTGACAGCGCGCTGCTGGCAGTACAGGTACGGGTGGTGGGCGGCAATGGGCTGATGCTGGAGCTGTGCACCGCGGATGGCTGCGTGGTGCGTCAGGCTGTCACAGCCGACGATCAGGCTTTTGCGCTGGAAGTGCCGGTGGCTGGAACGCCATATGTGCGCGCCCAGCTTGTGGAGCCGGAGAAACAGCCGCTGACCGTGCACGCCCTGACCAACCCGATTTACCTGGAGTAGATGGCCTGTTTAGGCATAGTTGCCTTCCTGCCGCCAGATATCCAAGATCAGCTCGTAACGCCGCAACGGCATGCCGGTGTAGATGCAGTTACTGGTGGAGAAAATGTAGCCACCGCCCGGCATGCCGTGGCGCAGGGCGTAGCGGGCCGATTCGATCACCTCGTCGTCGGTGCCAGTGTCCATCAAACCGCAGTTGACGTTGCCGATCAGGCAGACGCGATCCCCGTAGCGCCGCTTGACCTCGGCGATATCCACACCACCCTGCGGATCAAGCGAATGCAGAGCATGCGGCCCGGCATCGACGAGCTGGTCGATGATCGGCATGATGTTGCCGTCGGTGTGCTTGATGGTGTAGAAGCCCAGTTCGCGGTAACCCTGGATCAGTTGCTTGAGGTAGGGGGCAATGAACTCAGCGAAGAGCGCCGGACTGAGGAATGGGCCGGTGTTGAAGCAGTAGTCGGCGCACAGGGCAAAGCCATCAAGCCCGCCGTGCTGACGCAGCCGGATGGCCTGTTCCAGCGCTTGGTCAACCCGCGCCTGCGCTTCAGCCTTGACAGCCTGCGGCTCATCAGCTAACCGGTAGCAGAAAGTAGCGATGTGATCGCCGTCCGGAATACTGAAAGTGGCGTCTCCGTGGCGCAGGAGGAAGTAGCGATCGCCGGTACGCTCGCGGATCAGGTCCACCATACGCATGGTCTCCTCGGTAGTGTCGGGGTTGGGATGGAGGAAGATCGCGCTGTGTTCATAACGTTCGGCGGTAGCGATGTACAGGCGGGCCATGTCGCGGCGGTGCAGCTCGCGCTCGGATTCCTGCATCTGGAACCACTGGGCATAGTTGCGGTGGCTGGGGTGTACGCCGCCGAAGGCTTCCATGGTCAGGAAGAAAACCAACTCAAAGTGCGGGACACATCCGGTCAGTGGGCGGCGCTCCAACGCGGCAATGAAGCGTTCACGCGGCTGCATGAAGGGTATCCTCCCTTTGCAAAGCGGGGAAAATAGCCGTTCAAAACGCAATGAGACACCGGCTGCAGGAAGCTCTCCCTGTTGCCGGTGTCCCATTTACGGTGTCGGGGTGCCCGGATTTGAACCGGGGACCTCTTGCACCCCATGCAAGCACGCTAGCCAAACTGCGCCACACCCCGAACTGATGGTGATTATAGCCCTGGCAGCGGGTGGGGTCAAGGGCGATCTGGAAGCGCGATCTGCTGTGCGATCATGGCGCCGGGATTACCAACAGGGTCGCCGACCAGCCTGGCAGGGTGATCGGCCCGCCATCAACAACAGGGACGCTTTCCACCTGCTCAGCGGCGTGTTCGGTGTCCAGACGCCAGGCCTCAGCAGGGCCGCCGGGCGTGAAACCGCTCAGGTGCAGCGTTTCCGTCCGGTCTTCTTCCCCCAGGTTGATGATCATCAGCGTGAGCGCTCCATCCTCCCGCAGTGCTGCGTAGACGGTCAGACGGGCATCCGGTGAAGTGGCTTCAACCAGTTCGCTGCCGAAGCGCTGGTAAAGCTGGTAGACGTAGTAGGACGGACGTATGACGTCGATCTGGCCGAACAGCCCCCACCCACCATAAGCGCTGGGACTCTGCAGGGCAAACTGGGCGACAATCTTCACCTGCTGGCGGGCCAGCCGGCCCAGCACATCTGCCAGCCACAGCGCATTATGGAACGAATCCGGGGAAGCCGGGTTGCCAAAGGCCGGACTCCAGTGCGAATTGACCTCGGTCACGGCAATGGGCAAGTCCTGACCGAGAACCTCCCGGATCAGCGCCCGCAGGTTAGGGATGATGACGTCCCATTCCGGCGGGTTTGCCAGCAGTTCCTCGATGGTCGTGGCGCGGTTCATCTGGCGGGGGAAAGGGTAGCGGTGGATCGAGATGATGTCTACCAGATCGCCGTTAGCCCGCAGGAATTCAGTCATCCAATCCCTGCCGGCGCGATCTTTGGGCGTCTGGATGAAGATGGGCGGGTACTGACTTAGTTCTGGCCCCATCAGTAGAATATCCGGATCGACGGCCAGCATAGCCTCAGCGATGGCCCGCCAGTCGCGGTTGAACTGCCCGGTATCGTAATCGTCGTAGAGATTGGGTTCGTTGCCGATCGCCCAGTAGCGCACACCGTAGCCTTTTTCGATGTTGGCGTAACGCACCAGTTCGGCTGCTTTCTCCGGTGTGCCGCCCCGCAGCCGGACATGAATGCTCGGCTCTGCGTTCATGAGATCGCAGAGGTTCATGAAGAAGTCCAGCTGCCATTCAGTGATGTCGTACCGGTCACCCCAGTTGCCACCAGGAAAGCGCAGAAACGTGATTCCGGCGGCCTGTGCAGCAGGCAGCAGGTCTAGCGGCACAATCCCCCACGGCCCGAAGTTTGACCCGTAGACGTAAGGGCTGATCACGCCCAGGCTGTGGCTGGCATCAACGGTCAGACCACCCTTCTGGGCCGAAGCTGGTGGCAGACCAACCAGCGTCAGCATCGCCAGGAGCAGAATCAGCTGTTTCATCGCCTGTCCCTTAAGCCCCGGCATCGTTGCGCCGGTAAAGCCACACCGCTTGCTTACTTCTCAACGCCGGTGATCACCACACCGCGCATGAAGAAACGCTGGGCCAGGAAGAAGATGATCAGCGGCAGTACCATCGCCATCAGCGAGGTGGCCTGTACCAGCTCCGGGCGCGGGCCGTACTGGAAGTTAAAGACCTGCACGCCAATCGAGACCGGCTGCAGTTCCGGCTTGCTGAGCAGATAGATCAGCGGCATGAAAAAGTCGTTCCAGGCGAAGACGAAGTGGAAGATGGCGACAGCAACGATGGCCGGCCACGACTGCGGGATGATCACCTCGGTCAGGATGCGGAAGGGGCCGGCCCCGTCGATCATCGCTGCTTCGTCCAGTTCCTTGGGCAGCGTCAGGAAGTATTGCCGCAGCAGGAAGACGTTGTAGGCGTTGGCGAAGAAGTGCGGCACGATCAGCGGCGCCCAGGTGCCCACCCAGCCGAGATAGGAGAAGAACAGGTAGGTCGGGATCAGGGTGACCTGCTGAGGCAGGATGATTGTGCCGATCAGGATGATGAACAGGATATTCTTGCCGGGGATGGGGAAGCGAGCGAAGGCATAGGCGACGCTGATGCAGGAGAGCAACGTGCCAATCACACCGCCGATGGCGATGGCGAATGTGTTGCGGAACAGCCGCGGAAAGTCAATCTTCTGCCAGGCTTCGGAGAAGTTCTCCCAGCGCGGGCTGAGCACCTCAACTTCCTTGAGTTGTCGCCAGTTGCCTTCCCACTCAATAATCCCGGCTTCGGGGTTGGTCGGGTCAACGAACTGGCTGCTGCGGCGGCCAGGCTTGACCAGGGCGAGCTGGCGCACACCCTCATCGGTGGGCACTTCGTAGAGCGGGTAATCCTTGCCCTCATAGTTGTACGTGGCAGGCATAACGGGCAGCATGGTCGAATCAGGTGTCTGGGCGAGCGCAGCCTGATCGCGCAGGGAGACGGTGACCATGTTAGGGAAGGGCAACAGGTAGACGATAAGGAGAATCAACCCGAACAGTGTCACCAGAGCAGTAAGACCGAAGCGACGCAACTGGCGGCTGAACTGCGGGGCGCTGATAACCGAGGATTGGGTGGCCATGGCATTACTCTCCACTGCTGTAGTAGACCCAGCGACGCGACGAGTACAGGACGATCAGGGTGAGGATCAACCCAATGATGAAGAGGAACCAGGCCAGTGCTGAGGCGTAGCCCATGTGGAAGAACTGGAAACCCTCCCGGTAGAGATGCAGGTTGATGAAATTCGTCTCCGGGTTGGAGCGTGTAGTGTTGGAAAGGACCCAGGGCACAACGAAGTATTGCATCAGGCCGATGACTGTCAGCACTAGGTTGTAAAGGATAACCGGGGAGATCATCGGCAGGGTGATATGGCGGAACCGCATCAGTGGCCCTGCGCCATCCACCGTGGCGGCCTCGTAGTACTCGGTGGGGACGCCCTGCATCCCGGCTAGCATGGTCAGCATGGCGTTGCCCACGCCCCACAGCCCGATGAGAACCATGGCTGGGTGGATCCAGGTGGGACTAAAGAGCCAGTCCGGCGGGTCCGCTATCCCGGCCAGGCGCAGTAGACGGTTGAGCAGGCCGGTCTGTCCGTTAAGGAAGGATTGCCAGATGAAGATGCCAGAAATGGCCGGGATGATGTAGGGCATGTAGAAGAGCGCGCGGAACACACGTTTGCCAGCAAGATATTTGGAGTTCAACAGGGAGGCCAGCCCCAATGGTACCAGGATGGCGACGGGTAGCATGATGATGGCAAAGCGGAAGGTGACGCGCAGTGAGTTGTAGGTTACCGGATCCTTGAAAAGATTCTCCCAGTTCTTAAAGCCGACCCAGTTTGGAGGCTGGCCGATCGTGAAATCGGTGAAGCTCAGATAAAGCGAGGCGGCCATGGGAAAGAGAGTGAAGACCAGGAACCCGATCAGCCACGGGGAAAGGAAAATCCAGCCCCACAGGCGCTGCTGTTGTTCCAGCGTGCGGGTCCTACGTGTTCTCTTCAGGGATGCGGATTCGCCAAGGGTGGCGACTTGTTCAGTCATGGCGTTGTTCCTTGTCCGCTAACTGCCTGTGCGCAAAGGCCAGGCGGGCTGATGGATGCAGTTAGCTCAACAATAATTATCTAGGAAAAGGGACAAGAAAACCATCGAACCTGGGCAGCCACCCCGCAGGATGGCTGCCCAACGTTTATTCAGGGGAGGCGATCTTCTACTGAACTTCGTCGACAATGGCCTGCAGGTCAGCCTCCAGCCGGTCCAGTTCTGCTTCCAGATCAATATCGGCGCCTCCGTCACTGCGGAGCAGAGTCAGGAAGTCCTGGAAGCGTGTCTGGCCTTTGTTGAAGTTGGGGTACCACTCCTCGTGATGCGGCACGGGGGCGTACTGAATGCTACGAGCCACCACGTCCCAGTTCTGAACGCTGGGATAGGTTTCGGCCTTGGCCTGAATGGCCGCATCCTGCAACTCTGGACGGGCCGGATAGCCGCCGTAGACGGTCAGCAGGTCGAGCGCTGCATCGCCCAGCAGGTAGGTCAGGACGGTGAAGGCTTCCTCAGGATGCTTGGTGTCCTTGTGGATACGGAAGGTATCCATATCGATCGGCGCGTAGATTGTGCCATTGTACGCGGGCTGGACAGCCAGGTCCCAGGCCGGGGCATCCGCCAGGCAGCAGGTGTACCACAGCATTGAACGGGCCATTGCCACGTTGCCGGAGTTGAAGGCATTGCCCAGCAACAGGTCGCTGGAAATCCAGCTGTCGGATGGATGGATGTGATGGACCCAGACGGCCTCCCACAGCCAGCGGGCCGCTTCACGCCAGTTATCCCAGATGTGAACTTTGCCCTCTTCATCCACCACATAGTTTGCACCGAAGGTGTGGAAATCGGAGCGGAGGGTATCCCACTGATGGATGAAGCCGAATTGAATCGTCTTGGTCGGGTCGAACTCCGGCATGGTAGCGTCATAGCCGTTGGCGTCGACGGTCAGGATCTTGCCGATCTCGACCACGGTGTTGTAATCCCAGGGGACTTCGGTGCCATCAGGCATCACATAGGGTACACCGGCTTCGGTCGGCGGATAGTTCAGACCCGCTTCGTCAAACAGGCCCACATTGTAGTAAAGCACACCGGGGAAGACGGCGAATGGCAGCCCAAGCAGTTGCTCACCATCTAGGCTGCGATACGATTCGACCAGATTCTCCGGGAACTGGCCCAGGTCGTAGCCTGTAGCCTCGATCAGCGGAGCCAGGTCCAACCACTGCCCGGCGAACGCATTGGAGCCACTGAAGCCCACCGGTCCGACGATATCAGGTGCGTCGCCAGAAGCGATCAGCGTGCTCAGAATATCGGGTGCCGTCTGGTTACTGGCGGCAATGTTGATCACCAGTTCGATCTTGTCCTGGCTGGCGTTGAACTCCTCAACAATCCGGTTCTGGACTTCTATCTGCTGCTCATTGGTGCCGGTTCCCAGGCCGACGAACCAGGTGATCTTGACGCGCTCCTGGGCGGCGCCGGGCAGAGCGCCGAGCAACAGCGCTACCACCACCCCAACGTAAGGATCAGACTCAATTTGCGTGACATGGTATGTATCCTTTTCTAAGCTCCCTTACGACGAATATCGACGTATTGTTCGAGGAACGACATATTTCCGGCGGTGTTGGCCCTCTGAAAATCACTCGATAGTTCCCCTCCTTGTTCCAGCGGCTCTTTGGTGCGGGCGGGGCGGTGGCCCCTCTCACGCGGCGCTCTGTCAGACCTGCCGAAAAACGACGAAACGGGCGAAGACTCCGCCAGTAATCAGGGCTGGCCTGGTTCCGCCCGCGTGGCAGCCAACTGCGATAGCATGGCAATTCGGTGTGCTGCTGCAAGACTCGATGGCGATGGCGCGGGATACAGTGGTCGGTGCGCAGGAGGAGCAATCTGGGAGATGTCAGCCAATTTCATGTGCGCACCTGTCGATCCGGAAACATTCGGAAAGATGCTGCTGGTGCCCTGTCTGGGAGCGCTCCCAGCTAGTTTCAACATACAATGAAATAATACGCCTGTCAAGCAGGTGCGCGGAGAATTTCTGGAAGGCTTTGTTTTTGCCAGTTTGTCAAAAGCCCTTTGGGTAAAATGCCAGAAACAGCGGGCAATCGTCATGCCTGCGGAGCGGATTGGTGGAGCGCTCCCAGAAGGAGCTTGTGCTGGTTTGCCCGATGTGGATGGCCGGGGCTAGCAGGTCAGGCGGCCTGTGCGCCGACTTCTTCAATATACTCCAGGCTCTGGTGGCGGAAGTAGGTGTTGTATAGCTCGGCGTAGTGCCCGCCCTGGCGCAGCAGTGCCTCGTGGTTGCCTTCCTCGATGATCTTGCCCTCGCGGAGGACAATGATCCGGTCGGCATGGCGGACGGTGGAGAGACGGTGGGCAATCACGATCGCCGTGCGGTCAGCCAGGACGGTATCCAGCCCTTCCTGGATCAGGGTCTCGGTCAGCGGGTCAACGCTGGCGGTGGCCTCATCCAGGATCACGATCCGCGGGTCCTGTAACAGGACACGCGCCAGGGCGACAAGCTGCCGCTGGCCCATTGAGAGGTTGCTACCGCGTTCGCCAACCTGGGTATCTAGCCCTTCCGGCAGGGAGGCCAGCCAGTCGCCGCTGCCTACCAGCCGGGCTATCAACTCCACTTCGGTGTCGGTGGCGTCAGGCCGGCCATAGCGGATGTTCTCCCGTACAGTGCCATCGAACAAAAACGGCGTCTGGGTGACGATCCCTAGGAAGGAACGGTAGTTCTGCAGGTCAAGCATGCGGATGTCGTGGCCATCGATCAGCAGGCGACCACCCTGAAACTCGTAGAAGCGGGCGATCAGCTTGCCGATGCTGGACTTGCCGGAGCCGGTGTGGCCGACTAGCGCCAGCGTCTCGCCAGCGTGGATGGTCAGGGAGAAGTCGGTGAGTACCGGCTCGTCCTCGTTGTAGTGGAAGTCCACGTGTTCGAAACGAATCTCGCCTCGGACGCTCTCCAGCGTTCTGTTGTCGATCTGGCGAACCCGTGGTTCGGCGTCGATCAGGGCAAAGACACGCTCGCCAGCGGCCAGCCCTAGCTGGAACTGGCTCCAGAAGGAGGCAATACTGGTCAGCGGGAACCAGAACAGGGCCAGGCCCTGAATGAACAGATACCATTCCCCCGCCGTGATCTGCCCGGCTTGGGCGGTCAGACCACCGAAGTAAACCAGCGCGGCGGTGCCGATGCCGGACAGGATGTTCAGGATCGGGAAGATGCTGCTAAACGTGTAACCGGTGCGCAGGTTGATCCGGTAGGATTGCCGGTTGACCTCCAGGAACTCCTCGTAGATGTTCTGCTCCTGTCGGAAGGTCTTGGCGATGCGGATGCCGCTGACGGTCTCCTGGATATGGGCGCTAACGATGGCGTTAACGCGGCGCGATTGGGTGACGGTGTCGCGGGCAATCTTGCGGAAGGCCAGTGCCGTGGCGACGATGAATGGCGAGAGAATCAGCAGGATCATGGTCAGGCGGACGCTGACGCTGAGCAGGTAGGCCAGCAGCAGGCCGATGAGCAGGATTTGGCTCATCAAGTCCATGGTCAGCTTGACCACCTGGGAAAGCGCCTGAGTATCCGAAGTCACGCGGCTGACGATCTTGCCTGAAGGGAACTGGTCGTAGAAGGAGAGATCGCGCCTGACTACGGCGTCAAAGGCGTCTTCCCGCAGGCGGAGGGTGACGTTGCCGACCGCAATGGCGGAATACCACTGCCGCACGGCATTGAAGACCCAGCCCAGGATGCCCAGCAGGGTGATCACACCGGTGATGACCCACAGAGTCTGGTCGGACGAATCGACCTGCAGGCGATCCAGGCTGGCCGAGACGAACGCCGGCAAGCCGGTATTGACCAGCGAGGTCAGGAAGATCACCACAGCGACGATGGCCATACGCTTGGCTTCCGGGCGGAAGTATTCGATGATACGCCTGACCAGTTCACGGTCGTTGTACTGGCGGTCGTAGGCCTCGGCGTCCAGGCCGTCCATGATGAAGCCCATCGGTGTTACCTCCTTGCGGCCTGCTCCACAGTCGACTCAGGCTCGGCCAGCGGCGGCAGTGGCGCGTCGTAGCGGGAGAAGATGCGGCGGTACATGGGCGAGGTGCGCAGCAAATCTTCGTGGGTGCCGCTGGCGATCAGCCGTCCGCCGTCCAGCACCAGAATATGATCCGCCCAGCGAATCTGAGACAGGCGGTGGGTGATCAGCAGAGTCGTGCGGCCCTCCTGAGCGCGGCGCAGAGCCTTCTGGATCTCGTCTTCGGTGGCGCTGTCGATAGCGCTGGTTGAATCGTCCAGGATCAGGATGCGCGGGTTGCTGAGGAATGCACGGGCCAGGGCGATGCGCTGACGCTGCCCGCCGGATAGCGTGACGCCCCGTTCGCCGACTTCAGTCTGATAGCCATCCTTGAAGCTCATAATAAAGGCGTGGGCCTGGGCCTCCCGCGCAGCGCGCTCGATCTCAGCCTGAGGTGTCCCCGGCGCACCGAAGGCGATGTTTTCCGCCAGGGTGCGGGAGAACAGGAACACATCCTGCTCGATCTTGGCGATCTGGGAACGCAGGCTGTTGAGGTTCCAGTCACGAACGTCCACGCCGTCGATCAGGATACGGCCGCTAGTGACATCATACGTGCGGTTGATCAGCTCAGTGAGGGTACTCTTGCCCGATCCAGTCTGGCCGACAATGGCGACAGTTTCGCCAGGACGCACGTGGAAGCTGATGTCCTGCAGGATGCAGCCGTTGTCGTGGCAGAAGGTGACATGCTCAAAAAGGATATCGCCTTCAATCGGGGCGCTGTGGCCATTGAGGTTTTCGTCCAGGTCAGCCTTGGCGGTGATCACGTTCAGCAGACGCTCCGCGCTGGCGATGCCCAGTTGTACCAGCGAGAAAGAGAAGATCGAGATGAATACCGGGAAGCGCATGACTCCTACCAGCGCCGTGACGGTGACGATCTGCGGGATGGTCAGCAGACCCTGGCGGTAAAGCAGCATGGAATGGAGAAAGGTCAAGCCAACGACGAAGCCGTAGATCAGCATGGGCAGGTACTGCGCTTCGACACGTCCCTGTTCGACAAAATAGTCGCGGTATAGCCGCGCGTTGCGGTGGAATTTGTGACGTTCAAAGGCTTCCTGCACGCTGGCCTTGACCGTTTCAATGCCGGAGATGGTTTCCTCCAGGCCGGCGTTCATTGCCCCGAAGGCTTCCCGCTGGTCGCGCAGCACTGGATTGAGGCGGCCCATGTAAGCCCGCACCGTGATGACGTAGATCACGACGAAAACAATAGGGATGAGGAGCAAGTCCAGGCGGATAGCAGCCAGGTAGAGCATCGGCACGGCCAGGCCGAGCACTGTCTCAAAGATGAACATCACGCCGGGGTTCATCATCCCGTTGAGCTGCTTGACGTCGTCAGTGGCGCGGGCCATGATGTCGCCGACGCGCTGGCGATCGTGAAAGGTCTGGCTCTTGCCCAGCAGGCTGATGTACAGCTCTTCGCGGGCGTCGCGTTCCAGGCGCTGGGCGATGGTCTCGATGGACAGGCTGCCGCTGAGTCCGCAGAGGCTATCCAGCAGCAACACGCCCAGGGTGGCCAGCCCCAGCTTGAGGAAGGTATCGCCGCCAGTCGGGTTGAGGACTTCGTCTACAGCAGCGCCAATCAGCGTGCGGGAGAAGGTGTAGGAGAACCACGCTGTCATGTAGAGCAGGGTGGTGGCGAGGAAGAAGAACTTGTAGCGCCAGATGTGCGAGAGTAACCAGCGACGCGGGCCGGAATGATTATAGCGGTAGGCATTCCCTACCGTGAATTCCCCGGTCTGGGCCATGCGTTCCCCCTCTGCTGCGACAAACCAGATGTCACATTATATACGAACAAAAGTTCTAAAGCAAGTCCTGCTTTGCGGCTTGTTATGACTCCCCCTCAGAGCCGCCCCAACTTTAGCAGGTTTGTCCGGATTTGGACATGGTGAAGATCAGCGGGTCAGCGGTTCCAGGGTGGTGTATCCGGCAGGCGATGCTCGAATTCCGCGATCAGGCTGGCGGCGTAATCGCCTGCGTACGTTCCGTTGAAGAAACGTGGTAGTGCCTCGCCGGTCAAACGTTCCCAGGAACGTTCTTCTTCGCCGGGTGTGATCGGGTAGAACAATGCACCGACTGCTTCCGCCGCCTGACGATCGCCAGGCGCGTCACCGATCATCAGTATGTGGTCGGCGGGGTACTTGCCGGCAGCGGCCAGTTGCAGGATCTGCCCTTTGGTACCGATCTCCTGGCCGCAGATAAAGCGCACAAACTGAGCCAGATTGTGTTCCTGCCATTCGCGTTCCAGGGCGGGCGTAGGAGTGGCTGAGGCTACGATCAGATCGGCGCAACTATGGAGCGCTGCGAGGCAATCGCGGGCAGCGATGAAGGGTGGCACGCCTTTGACCATTGCCGCTACCGTGTCATCTACACTGGTGGTCCAGGCCAGGGCTGTCTCCAGTTCTCCGTTGCTGGGGTACTCCCGTGCGAAAGCACGCAGGCCAGCGTTGCTGAGGGGATGGCGCGACTGCTGGATGAAGATTCGTAACATGTCGACCGTTGGGATATGCGCGTTGCGGCGCTGGACTTCCGGGCGCTCTCGCAGCAGGTCAAGTACCATTACCAGCGCAGGCCAGCGGTTGATCCCGCGCCAGCGCGAATACAGGTTGACGAATTCGGCGGTTTCCCGTGCATACCGGGCGACTGGCTGCAGGCCCCAGTGCCGGATGGTGTTGGGGATGAAGCACTCCCGGTGCTTGATCTCCATCGTGTCGAACACACAGCCGTCTGAATCGATGCCGATCAGAAACCGATGTTCCGGTTGCCAGTCGCGCAGTTGCCTGGTCTGCCCATTCATAGCAGCCTGTCCATCCGTGATTGGCCCCACAGCAATGATCGAATCAGGCTTCCCAGTCGGTGTGGAAAACGCCATCGCGGTCGATCCGGCGATAGGTGTGGGAGCCGAAGTAGTCGCGCTGGGCCTGAGTCAGGTTGGCGGGGAGCCGCCCGCTGCGGTAAGCGTCGATGTAGGCCAGCGAGTGCGCCAGGGCTGGAACCGGGATGCCATTGGCCACCGCAGTCTGGATTGCCGCCCGCCAGCCAGCCTGGCGCTCCAGAATGTGCGTGCGGAATGGCTCCGCCAGTAGCAGGTTGGGCAGGGTGCTATCGGCGGCGTAGACGCGGCGGATATCCTCCAGTAGGGCGGCGCGGATGATACAGCCGCCGCGCCAGATGCGAGCGATTTCGGCCAGGTTCAAGCCGTAGTCGTACTCCTGGCTGCCAGCCTGCAGCTGGGCCAGGCCCTGAGCGTAGGCGCACAGCATGGCTGCGTAGAGCGCCTGACGTACCTGTTCGATAAAGGTAGCGCGATCCAGTGGCGGTTGGGGTTGTGGACCTGGGAGCAGAGCTTCCGCGGCCAGGCGCTGGCTCTTAAGGGCGGAGATGATGCGCGAATCGACTGCGGCGTTGATGGTGTGGACGGGGACCCCCAGATCGAGGGCGTTCTGGCTGGTCCACTTGCCCGTGCCTTTCTGTTGCGCCTCGTCCAGGATCAACTCGACCAGATACTGGCCGGTTTCGGGATCGCGGCGGGCAAAGATGGTCGCGGTGATTTCGATCAGGTAGGAATTTAGCTCAGCAGCGTTCCACGCACTGAACAGCGCCTGCAGTTCCTCCGATGTAGTACTGCCCACGCGCTTGAGGAGGTCATAGGCTTCGGCGATAGCCTGCATGATCCCGTACTCGATCCCGTTGTGAATCATCTTAACGTAGTGACCTGCACCACGCGGCCCCAAATGAGCCACGCATGGCTCACCGCTGACGCGGGCGGCGATGGCCTCAAAGGCGGGGGCGATCAGGGCATAAGCCTCCGGCGTTCCGCCCGGCATAATCGACGGCCCGTGCAACGCGCCCTTTTCCCCCCCGGAAATGCCGCTGCCCATGAACAGCAGCCCCTGTGCCGCCAGTTCGGCGGAGCGGCGTTCAGTATCGCCAAAGAAGCTGTTTCCCAGGTCGATGAGCAAATCGCCTCGGTCCAGGCCTGGCCTGAGCGAGGCGATGGCCGAATCCACCGCGCTGGAAGGCACGAGCAGGATGATCCGGCGCGGACGCGCCAGCGCGTTCAGAAGCCCAGAAGTATCGGCAAAGCTGGCAATCTGGCCCTCGGAGCGATGCATGTCGAAAGCCTCGCGCCGGGCAGGATCGAGGTCGTAACCGGCCACGCTAAAGCCATGACGGGCCAAGTTGCGAGCCAGGTTGGCGCCCATAACACCCAACCCGATCATGCCAATGGCGTATTCGGTCATCTGGATCGCCTCCCCGGTGCTCAATGTTCGCATGGACCGCCACTGCCGGTTGTTATCACTCTCTGGCAGGTCTGGCGCAGGAGATTCTACACAGGTCATGGCAGTCTGTCATGCTAACGCTGCCACCGATTCATTGCCGCCAAATGTGGCGGTGGTATGGTGTTGTTATTCCAGCAGTGGGGGGCAAAAGCATAAGGTGTGTTAAATGCAGGTGAAGACACTGGTACACAGATTTAAAGTGCGCTTTGTTGACCCTTCACCTTGACAGGTTATAAGTACGCTCGGAAGTCGAACTTTGCAACTGATAACTGTTCGGTCTGCTGATAAGGATATGGATACTATGCGGATGCTTAGAACTGTCGCGATTGTTCTTATGCTGGCGCTTTTGGTTCCCCTGATGAGTGTCTTCGCCCAGGGTGGTGATGAGGTGACACTACCGGAGGTCGATCCGCTGGGGGTAGTGGGTGACATTTTGACGGCGGGGAGTTCGACGGTAGGGCCGTTGAGCGAGCGGATGGCGGAGCGTTTTCGTGACGAGGGGTACAGCGGGAACATCACGATTGACATTATTGGGAGCGGGGCCGGGATCGAGCGGTTCTGCGTGAATGTAGAGACGGACATTGCCAACTCGTCGCGGCGGATCAAGGATAGCGAGGTTGAGGCGTGCCGGGCGAACGGGCGGGAGCCGTTGGAGTTCCGGGTGGGGACGGATGCGCTGGCGGTGGTGGTGAGTGCGACGAATGACTTTGTGGATGATGTGACGCTGGCGGAGCTGGCGCAGATTTTCGGGACAGCGGAGAAGTGGTCGGATGTGCGTGCGGAGTGGCCGGCGGAGCCCATACTGCGGTTCATTCCGGGGACAGATAGTGGGACGTTCGACTACTTTGTGGAAGTGGTGTTTGAGAAGGATGAGGGGCCGATTTTGTCGGCGAGCAACGTGCAGTTGAGTGAGGATGACAACGTGCTGGTGCAGGGGGTGCTGGGCAGTCCGTATGCGGTAGGGTTCTTCGGGTATGCGTACTACCAGGAGAATGCTGACGTGCTGCGGGTGCTGAGCATTGAAGGGGTCGAAGCGACGGCGGAGACGGTGGACAACTTCACGTATCCGCTGGCGCGGCCACTGTTCCTGTACAGCACGGCGGAGATCATGCAGGAGAAACCCCAGGTGGCGGCGTTCATCGCCTACTACCTGACCCATGTGGACGAAGAGATTCGGGATGTGGGGTACTTCCCGGCCAACGCGGAGGCGCTCAACGCCGCCAGGCAAACCTGGCTTGAGGCGATGGGGCTGGCTGTGCCGTAGTAGCAACGGATTGCTGTAAAGGTTGACGGGGGAAGGGACGTACAGCGTCCCTTCCCGTGTGGTGTGTCTTTATGCGCTGGATTAGCTAGCTGCAAACTCTCGAGGGTAGCTCGATGCAAAAGCAGGCAACGCTGCAAAAGCGTGAGATCATCGCAACCGCATTGAACCGGCAGGCAGCGCGTGAACGCTCAGCCCTGCATCAGCGGACGCGCCTGTGGGAACGGGTGATCAGGCATCTGTTGCTGCTGTGCGGCGTCATCTCCATCTTCACCACGATCGGGATTGTGGTGGTGCTGGGCAGCGAGGCGCTGCTGTTCTTCACCCCACCGACCTGGATCGATTCGTTCAAGACGTTGCGAGAGCCGATCACGGCGACCGCGACAGAGCTGGCTATCTCCGGCGCGGGGACGCCGTTTGAAGCAGGCGAGATCATCCGCGTGGTGAACGAGGAGATGCGTGTTGTCGCCGTTGATGCCACTGCGGGGACAATCACTGTGGAGCGGGCGATCAATGGTACGCTTGCGGCGCCGCTGACAGCGGGAGTGGACATTCTCCGGGCTGATAGTGTCACACTGGGCGAATTCCTGACCTCCACGCAGTGGATGCCTCAACTGGGTAGCTTCGGCGTCCTGCCACTGCTGAACGCTACATTGATGATCAGCGCAGTGGCCATGCTGGTGGCCATCCCGCTTGGTCTCAGCGCAGCGATCTACCTGTCAGAATATGCCAGTCCGCGGGCGCGGGCGGTGCTCAAGCCGATTCTGGAACTGCTGGCTGGCATCCCGACAGTGGTCTTTGGCTACTTTGCCCTGACTTTTGTGACGCCACTCTTGCGCAGTCTGTTTGGCGTGGAGGTTGTGGAGATCTACAACACCGCTTCAGCCGGGATTGTGGTCGGGATCATGATCATCCCGACGGTAGCTTCGATCAGCGAAGACGCTCTGCGGGCAGTGCCCCAGTCGTTGCGGGATGCATCGTACGGTTTGGGGGCCACCCGCCTGGAGACAGTGACGCGGGTGGTGGTACCGGCGGCGCTGTCAGGGATTGTGGCTTCCTTCATTCTGGGTGTTTCCCGCGCCATCGGCGAGACCATGATCGTCTCCATCGCTGCCGGGGCAGGGCCGAAGTTCACCTTCAACCTGTTTGCGGGTGCGGAGACGATGACCGGCCACATTGTGCGCATCAGCAGTGGCGACATCAGCTACAACTCGATCGATTACAACAGCCTGTTTGCCATCGGCCTGTTGCTGTTTGTGATTACACTGGCGCTGAACATCCTGAGCCGGGCGGTGACGGCGCGCTTCCGGGAGGTTTATCAGTAAGATGGGCGAACAGGTTCAGGATCGGCAGTCGTTTGTGCCGGGGGGACAGGCCTTTCTGGATGGCCTGCTCCGGCGTCACCGTCGGGCCAGGCGCTGGCAGGTCTTCTTCCTTGCGTCGCTGGTTGTGGGGTTGCTGGCATTGCTGGCGCTCTTCGCCAATGTCGCGGACGAGACCTTTGGTACCATCGCTGTCGCCAGCAAGTACTCCGAAGCGGAAGTGCTGGCAGCGCTGAGCGAGGCGAAAGGAGTCACGGTTGAGGGGCCGCTGGAGGCGCTGGGGAATGACGATCTGGCTCGGGTGCTCGCGCTGTATATCCCGCGTCGTGTGCCGGTGATCATGCGCGACGAGTTGAGCCGGGTTAAACCGGAGGACTTCACCCGCGTACCGCTGCGCGAAGCCCTGGCTGGGGCGACCCTGCCGCCCGAAACCGCCGACATGACTATTTCGCAACTGAGCCTCGAGCAACAGACGGCTATCTTGAGCGCCAATCTGACTCACGATGCCCTGTATGCCCGTGTGCTCAATGATGTGATTGGCCTGGATATCCTCAAGAGCTGGACACTCTCCCGCACTTTGTTCGATTATGCCGGGATCGAGGCGGAGTTCCAGGCGCTGGTGGCGGCACAAAACCCGCCCAACCCGCAGCTCAAGTCACACTCGTGGCTCAACACGGCTTTCATCACCGGCACGCAGTCTTCTTACCCGGAACTGGCCGGCATCCGTACGGCCATTTTGGGGACGCTGTGGATCATGGCGCTGACCATGATCATTGCCTTCCCGCTGGGTGTGGGTGCGGCGATCTACCTGGAGGAGTATGCCCACAGCGGCAACTGGTTGGAGCGGCTGATCGAGACGAACATCCGCAATCTGGCCGGGGTGCCCTCGATTATCTACGGCCTGCTGGGGCTGGCGATCTTCGTGCGGGCGCTGGCGCCCATCTCCAGCGGGGCGTTGTTTGGTATTAATGAAGCCAACGGGCGCACGATCTTTGCTGCTGCGATGACGATGGCGCTGCTGATCCTGCCGGTGATCATCATTGCCGCGCAGGAGGCGATCCGGGCTGTGCCCCAATCCATCCGCGATGCCAGCTACGGGCTGGGCGCAACTCAGTGGCAGACGATCTGGTATCAGGTGCTGCCGGCGGCGCTGCCCGGCATCCTGACCGGAACGATCCTGTCGATGTCGCGGGCAATTGGCGAGACCGCGCCGCTGATCGTCATCGGCGCGTCGGCGGTGATCTTTGTCGATCCTTCCGGGCCGTTTTCCAAATTCACTGCTCTGCCGATCCAGATCTGGCAGTGGACGGCGCGCCCGCAGGAGGAGTTCCGCAATCTGGCAGCGGCGGCGATCATCGTGCTGCTGGCGCTTTTGCTGATGCTGAATTCGGTGGCCATCATCCTGCGCCAGCGGGTCAGCAACCGGCTGCGTAGCTAGGGGAGTTCAACTGTGCATCGTAAGCTCTGGAGTAATGGTTGATGATGTCATCGAATGGCGACGGCCGCTATGCCGTCCAGATCCAGCATCTGAACGTCTTCTACGGCCCCAAGCTGGCCGTACGTGAGATCACCATGCCGATTGCCCGCAACAAGATCACGGCTTTCATCGGACCGTCCGGGTGTGGCAAGAGCACCGTCCTGCGGGCGATCAACCGGATGAACGACCTGATTCCGGAAGCGCGTGTTGAAGGGGAAGTGATTTACCGGGGGGAGAACATCTACCGCCCGGAGATCGATCCGGTGGAAATCCGGCGGCGGATCGGGATGGTGTTTCAGAAGCCGAATCCGTTCCCCAAGAGCATTTATGACAACGTGGCCTATGGGCCGCGCGTGCTGGGGATCAAGGATCGGCGGACGCTTGACCAGATTGTGGAACAAAGCCTGCGCCAGGCAGCGCTGTGGGATGAAGTCAAGGATGATCTCAAGAAGTCAGGGCTGGCGCTTTCTGGCGGGCAGCAGCAGCGCCTGTGCATCGCACGCGCCCTGGCGGTCGAACCGGATGTGATCCTGATGGATGAGCCTTGTTCCGCCCTGGACCCGATCGCCACCGAGCGCATCGAGGATCTGATGAAGGAACTGGTGGTTGACTATTCCATTGTGATCGTGACGCACAACATGCAGCAGGCCCGGCGCGTTTCCGACTACACCGCGTTTTTCACCACGGACGAGTCGCGTACGGGCGAGCTGGTGGAATTTGACCGGACGGACAAGGTCTTTTCGATGCCATCCGATCCGCGCACAGCAGACTATATCGCCGGGCGCTTTGGCTAGAGCCTGTCGTTGTCACAGGATAGTGCCATCCTGCTGAGGCTGCGCTTGTGAGCAGCCTCATTTCTTTTGACGCGGGCGGCGGATGAGATCGCTGCCGCGCTGGACAGCGTGCTCGCCAAAGCGGTCGCGGAGCGCGTCCAGGGCGGCCTGCAGGCGCTGTCTTTCCAGCGTCTCAGCTGTGTTTTCCCACAGGCTCAGTTGATGGGCAGGTGTGGTGAATCCGCTCAGACCGACTCCGATCAACCGCACCGGCCGGCCACCCGGCCAGTGGCGGTCAAGCAACTCCAGCGCGGCAGCGGCAATCTCATCGTCCTGATCGGTGGGCGCTGAGCGCGTTATCTGGCGGGTCAGCGTGGTAAAGTCACTCCAGCGGAGCTTGATCTTGACGGTTGTGCCGGCCAGCCCTTCCCGGCGAGCCTGGCGGCCCACCTCATCGCAGAGGTGGCGCAGGGTGCGGCGGAGCAACGCGCCATCGGCTACGTCGCGGTCAAACGTCGTTTCCCGGCTGATCGAACGAATTTCGTGCTCGGTCTCTACCTCGCGATCGTCAAGGCCACGGGCGTGAGCTGCCAGAGCGCGGCCATGCGCCCCGAAGCGGTGGACAAGATCGTCTTCCGGCCAGGCGGCGAGGTCGCCAATGGTGTGAATGCCCAGTTCGGTCAGGCGTGCCGCTGTCCTGGGGCCAACGCCCCACAGTTCCGTGATCGGCAGCGGAGCCAGAAAGGCGGCCTCCTGGCCGGGCGGGACCACCCGGATGGCGTTGGGCGGGCCAGCTGACCGGCGGCTGGCTTCAGCCTTACCAACGTTGTTGGCGATCTTGGCGACCAGCTTGTTGGAAGCCACTCCCAGCGATACCGGCAGCTCAAGATCGGCGTTGATCACCGCCTGCAGGCGACGGGCAATTGACTCAGGCGGTTCGGCCAACAGCGATACGTCCAGGAAAGCCTCGTCAATTGACAGCTGCTCGACCAGCGGGGTTGTGTTGCGCAGGATGGTCATGACCTGCTCGGACGCCTGATGGTACAACTGCCGGTCAGGGGGCAGGATCAGCAGGTCCGGGCATAGCCGCACTGCGCGGGCCATCGGCATGGCCGAGCGCACGCCGAAATGGCGCGCCTCATAGGAGCAGGAGGCCACAACGCCGCGTTGCTCCGGGCGCCCACCGATGACAAACGGGCGGCCACGCAGAGCGGGATCGCGGCGCGCTTCGGCGGCGCAGAAGAAAGCATCCAGATCGAGGTGCAGGATTTTGCGCGGCATACGCTTCTCATTGTACCATTCCCGGCGACCGGACAGGGGAGGTCGGCGATGATTTTTACGGTGACACTGAACCCGGCGCTGGACTGGGAATTAACTGTCCCAGCGTTTGCATTTGACACTGTGCTGCGGGCGACCAGCAGCGCCGTCGATGCTGGAGGCAAGGGATTCAATGTCTCGCGGGCGCTGGCGGCGCTCGAGGTGCCGAGTTGTGCACTGGGATTCGTCGGTGGGTCAACGGGGCAGCGCCTGGCCGGGATGCTGGGAGCAATGGATATTGCTACCAGTCTGGTCTGGATCGCCGGGGAGACGCGCACGAATGTCAGTATCGTGGCTGCCGAACAGGGCCGTTACCTGAAGGTGAATGAACCAGGACCGGCGATCAGGGCTGAGGAACAGGCGGCGCTACTGGCACGGGTGCAGGAACTGACCCGGCCAGGCGACTGGTGGGTGCTGGCTGGGAGCCTGCCGCCGGGCGTGGTCAGCAAATTCTATGGCGATTTGATTGCGGTGATTCAGCAAGCCGGGGCGCGGGCGATCCTGGATAGCAGCGGGGAACCGCTGCGGTTGGGGTGTGCTGCGGGCGTGTGGCTGGTGAAGCCGAACCTGGATGAGGCCGGGCAGATCACGGGACTGATGCTAACGCCGGAACGGGCAGCGGAAGCGCTCCAGCCCATTCATGCGCTGGGGGCGGAGCATGTGCTGATCTCGCTGGGCAGGGCCGGGGCGGTGCTTTCGGATGGCCGTCAGGCCTGGCGCCTGCGACCACCGCAGGTGGACGAGCACAATCCCATTGGCGCCGGTGATGCGCTGGTAGCCGGGCTGGTGGCCGGGTTGTGCCGGGGGGAAGCCCTACCGGACGCGGCGGCGCTGGGCGTAGCCTGTGGCGCGGCGGCGGCAAGCCTGCCGGGCACGGCTTTTGGCACACGGGCGCAGGTTGAAGCGCTCCGAAAGGGAGTCACACTGACGCCGCTGTCACCGCCATAGCGTGGTGCCACCATCTGACGAATCAGCCCGGCATGGCGCCCGGGCTGATTCGTGGTTCAAGAGGATGCAGGACGGCTCAGTTGCGCCGGTAGACGACGTTTCCGCCGACTATCGTCATGACGACCTGTGCTGCGCTGTCAAGCAGGATGACATCGGCATCAGCGCCGGGGGCCAGGACGCCCTTGCGACCAGCGAGGCCCAGGGCTTCCGCCGGGACAGCGGTGGCCATCTGTAGCGCCTGTGGCAGAGTCAGACCGGCGAAGGCCATCACATTGCGCACCGCGGCATCCAGGGTCAGCGTACTGCCGGCCAGGCTACCCGTCGCCAGGCGGGCGATGCCATCGGCGACGATGACCTCGCTATCCCCCAGCATATACGTGCCATCAGTAAGTCCTGTGGCGCGCATGGCGTCCGTGATCAGGATGGTGCGATTCAGGCCCTTGGCCCGGATCAACAGCTTGACCATGGCCGGGTGGACGTGCACGCCATCGGCGATGACCTGGGCGTAGATGCGATCGTCCACCAGCACCGCGCCAAGCGTACCGGGATCGCGGTGGTGCAGGCCCTGCATGCCGTTGAAAGCATGCGTTGCCTGGCGCAGGCCGCGATCTGCGGCAGCAGTGACGCAGTCGATATCCGCGCCGCTGTGGCCCAGAGCGAACTCAACCCCCTGGCGGACACCGGTCTCGATTAGCTCCAGCGCGCCGTCAAGCTCTGGAGCCAGAGTCATCAGCCGGGCGACCCCGGAGGCGAACCAGGCGTTGTATTCGGCAGGATCGGGTTGCCGCAGGTGATCGGGCGGCTGCGCCCCTTTGTGTTTGATGCTCAGGTAGGGACCTTCCAGATGGACGCCTAGATGCGCGGCGCCGTCTGCTGGCTGCGGGCAGGTGCGGACGTTTTCCACGGCGGCGGTAGTATCCGCGTTGGAGGCAGCCATCGTGGTAGGCAGGTAGGCGGTGACACCATGCGCGGCAAAGTAGCGGGCCATGGCATGGATCGCTTCTGGCGTGGCGTCCATGGTGTCGCAGCCGTTGGCGCCGTGAACATGAATATCGATCAACCCTGGCGCAACGGACAGATCATCAGCCGGGATGATCGTGTCGCCGGGTTGGGCGTCGCCCGAACCGGGGACAATGGCGGCAATCCGCCCCGCTTCGATGATCAGCGCATGGTGTTCCAGTGTTTGGTGCGGGGTGATGATGGTACCACCGCGAATGATGGTGCGCATTCTCAGACTCCTCTGACGGTTGGATTACCCGGCACCGGCCTGCGACTCGTCTGACCCGGCGCGGCGGAAACGCTGTTGCCGCGCACACTGGAAGCAGAGAGGCTGGGATGGCGTGGGCCGGCTGGCGCTTGCTAGGCCTGGAAGTTGAACATCGTCTGCATCTTCAGGGCCAGGGACATATCTCCCTGCACCTTGATTTTGCCCTGCATGAAGGCTGTAATGGCGTTGACCTCGCCGATGAGGACAGCGTAGAGGTCTTCGGCAGCGGAGATCAGAGTCATCTGTGGCGATGGGGTTTCGCCTTCGTGGACTTCGCACTGGCCATTAGCGATCTTGATCCACCACTTGCCGCCGTTGTCGCCGGTCAGATTGAGCTGCAGTGTGGTATTCAGGCCAACGGCCTTGGCAGGCAGGAACATCTCCGGCATCCGGGCGATAAAGGCGCTGATTTCTTCTTTGGTTGGCATGTCAATAATCTCCTGGGAATTGCTGCAAAAACAGGAAGCACAGGGATGCCCTGAGCGCAGTGTTGTTGTTATGGGTTTAGTATACTCAATCACACGGATTCGCACATCCTGAGCGAGCGAGAATTCTAGCAAGGCGGTGCAGAGCAGGCTAGAATCGCGCCGTGCCTGCCGTAAAAGGAGCGATGGGTGGTCAGTCCAAGCCGCGTTGAACAGCCGTTACTGGAAAGCGATGTCCTGAGGGACAATCCGCTAGGTGACCCCAGTGTGCGCCCTTTGCCGGTCTACCTGCCGCCGGGATACGAGGACGATCCTGCCCGGCGCTACCCGATGATCGTGATGCTGACCGGCTATGGCGGTACGGGGCCGTTCTTGCTGAATCTGCGACCCTGGGATGAGAGCCTGCCTCAGCAACTGGACCGCTTGATCCTGGGCGGCGCCATGCCGCCGGCGATTGTAGTGATGCCGGATTGCTGGACACGGTATGGTGGTTCCCAGTACCTGAATTCCCCGGCGCTGGGGAGGTACGAAGATTATCTGATTCATGAGGTTATCCCATTCGTGGATGCCCGCTACCGTACCCTGGCCGACCGCGCCAATCGCGGCGTGATCGGCAAGAGCAGCGGCGGTTATGGGGCACTGGTGCAGGGGATGCACCACCCGGAGGTCTTTGGGGCGGTAGCCTGTCACAGCGGCGACATGTACTTTGAGTACTGTTACCTGGGTGATATCGCCAGATTGCATGCTAACCTGGCCAGTTATGGCGGCTGGGTGGAACTGAAGCAGAAGCTGGCCAGTATCCGGCCTAAAAACACCCGCTTCTTCCAGACTGTTGGCACGCTGTGCTACGGCATGGCTTATGCGCCAAATCCGGCGGCGCCGGACGGTTTTGATATGCCGATTGACCTGGAGACGGGGGCGCTGCGGGAAGATGTGTGGGCGCGCTGGCTGGCGCATGATCCGCTGCGCAAACTGGATCAGCCGGCCTGGGCGGACGCCCTGCGCAGCATGCGATTGCTGTATCTCGATTGCGGCGACCAGGACGAGTTCAACTTGCAGGTGGGAGCGCGCCTGTTTGTCCGCAAACTGGCAATACTGGGCATCAACTGCCATTTTGAGACCTTTGCGGGTGGTCACTTTGACATTCACTACCGGTACGACACATCCCTGCCGCTGCTGAGCGCGGCGCTGCAGCCATAATTGCCATGCGTTCGCGGCCTCTGCTTTCCCTGTTCGTTCTTTTGCTGGCGGCGCTGGCCTGTATGCGCCAGCAGCCTGGCCCGGTGATCGTGATCACGGCGACGCCTCCCGCGCCGCTGGGCATCGAGACCCGCGCTACCGATGCTCCGGAAGCGCCGCCAACAGTATCCTCTGCCGGGCTGATCGTGCCGACGCTGGATCCGCCCCGTAGCGCTACCGCAGAGCCGCTGCCTGAGTCGTACACCGTGCAGGCGGGCGATACGCTCTCCGGGATCGCCGAGCGCTTTGGCACAACCGTCGAGCAGCTCATGACGTTGAATGCCATCGACAACCCCTCGCTGATTGCTGTAGACCAGGTCGTGCGCCTGCCGGAGACGCGGGGTGTGTTCAGCCCGTCATTCAAGATCATCCCGGATAGCGAGCTGGTGCGCGGGCCGGCGACCACTGGCTTCGACATCGCTGACTTTGTGGCGTCGCTGCCAGGCTATCTCCGTACCTATCAGGATCGGGTTGATGGCGAAGTGATCAGCGGAGCGGAGGTCATTCGCCGGGTGGCCGATGACTACAGTGTCAACCCGCGCCTGTTGCTGGCGTTGCTTGAATATCGGGCTGGCTGGCTATTCAATCCGGAGCCATCGGCGGCAACGGTGGTGTATCCGCTGGGTTACGTACAACTGGGTTACGAAGGGTTGTACAGACAACTCTCCTGGGCAGCCAACCGGCTGAACGAGGCTTATTACGGCTGGCGGGGGCGTGGGGTGCTCTGGTTCGCGCTTCGTGACGGTATCCGGGTGACATACGCTTCTGGCTTGAATGCTGGGACGGTGGCGGTGCAGTACTTCCTCAGCCTCAACCGCAGCTATGAGGACTGGCTGGCGGATGTCAACCCGACTGGCTTTTATAGCCTGTACGTTACACTGTTTGGCGATCCATTTGCCCGTGCGGTGGAACCGCTATTACCGCCGGATCTGCGCCAGCCGCCGCTTCAACTGCCCTGGGCGCCGGAAGAAGTGTGGTACTATACGGGCGGTCCGCACGGGGCGTATGCCTCCGGCAGCGCCTGGGCAGCGATCGATTTCGCCCCGCCCGGTGATAAGGACACCGCGGGGTGCTTTGTTGCCCCGCAGTGGGCGCTGGCCGTCGCTGATGGGGTGGTTGTCCGTAGCGAGCGTGGCTTTGTCATCCTTGATCTGGATGGCGACGGCAACGAGGCGACTGGCTGGACGATCGTCTATTTGCATCTGGCCACGGAAGGCCGTATGCCGGCCGGGATCAGGGTCAAGGCGGGCGATCCGCTGGGGCATCCCTCCTGTGAAGGCGGGGTTTCGACGGCGACGCATCTGCATATCGCCCGGCGCTACAACGGCGAGTGGATTCCGGCCACCTGCCACCAGTGTGCGCCGGGCGTCCCCAGCGTGCCATTTGTGCTGGGCGGCTGGACAGTCGAGGGCTGGGAGGGGCAGGAGTATCAGGGTAGCATGGTCAAAGGGGAGATGTACCGCCAGGCTGAACAGGGACGCGATACGCCGATTAACGAAATTCGCTGGTAGTGGAGGGTGATGTGCGTAGAGCAAGACAGTATGGCTGGTTATCCGGTCTTGGGCTGGGGTTGCTGCTGGGCGTTGCGCAGGCGCTGCCGCCTGCAGTGCAGGCGCTGCCGCCGCTGCAGTTCAGCGCGACGCCGGCCCCGGTTATCCTGCCGTCGATCAGCCCGACCGCGATCATGCAGTTCACGGCGACTCCTACCCGTACACCTACGCCCATTGGGCCAGCGCTGGCCGAAGCGCTGGAAGGCCCGACGAATGTCCGGGCAGCGCCGGACATCGAATCCGAACGGCTCGGCCAGATTTTCCCCGGCGAGTTCTACCCTGTGCTGGGACGTGCTGCGGGCACGCTATGGTACAAGATCCAATACCCTGATTCACCGACCGGCACGGCCTGGGTGTTCGAGCAGGTGGTGCGGATCACCGGCAACGTCGATGCTATTGAGGAGATCCAGGTGTTCACCCAGCCGACAGTTGATGTAAATGCGGCGATTTCCACACAGACGTTGGAAGCGCTGGCGCAGATGCCCGGCGGGCTGGAGACGGCAACGGCGCTGGCTTTTGCCGCCAACGCAATGGTGATGCAGGGCACTCAGCCGCCGACTGAGACTCCAGCGCCAAAACCCACCTTTACCTATCCGCCGGAGCCGATCAGCCAGGCCACCCTGGCGATTCCACCGGCGGCAACGACTCAGGCCGCCAACGGTGGATTGCCGCCGATCATTCCGATTCTGGCGCTGGGGGCCGTGGGCGGGCTGGGCATGTTGATCGGCATTCTGCGACGATTAGGCCGGTAATTCGTGTAGCCACAAGTGTAGTAATCAGGAGCGCTCGCCGGCACAATCTTGCGCCACGGCTCGACCACGATCAGTGAGCATATAGGTTGCCGCCGGGAACTTCTGATTGCTGATCACCAACCCGTGGCGCACCAGCGTCTCAACGGCAGCGCGGTTGACCAGCCTGGTCTGGCCGTCCAGGGCGTGCAAGCGGTAGACCTTGGAGCCATCCAGATAGCGGTGGGATTTGAGGAAGGAACCACCTGCCAGCGCCTGTAACATCTGCCTGGCTTCAGCGGAAAGGCGCATTGCGGGACCCTCAGAGCAATGTTCTGTGGCGTTCAGCCCAGATTGCCGATGTACTTCATCATCTCGCGCTGGGGAATGCGTTGGAAGCGGTCGCGGATGATCAGCGCCATCTCTTCTTCCGTCAGGCGCATACTCAGTATCTCCAGCGCGTCCTCAGGACTGGCGCCATAGGCCAGCTTCTGTTTGCCATTGGTCATCTCAAACAGGTACATGTGGTGTGGTGTGGTAAAGCTGCTCACAGTGGCGCCTCCTACGCCTTGATCAGCGCGGCGGAGAATACGCCGGGGCGCTGCTGCAGGATGGGGTCCAGGCCGCGGTTGACTTCCTCGTCATACTTCCCGGCCAACAGTTCCCGGTAGAACTGGTAGTCGATTCCCCTGACTTTCTCATCGTCGGGGTAGCGGTGGTAGTTCTCCTTGGACATCAGGCTTTTGCCTTCAGCGATGAGCTGGTAGCCCAGCGCCGAGCCGGGGTAGGGAGCATAGAAGGAGATCGAGGGCATCACCCGGCGCATGTACTTGACCATGCGCATGGTCTTGAAGGCATCTTCGCGGGTTTCGCCGGGGATGCCCAGCATGATATTCGCCCAGATGACCGGCGCTTTGCGGCCCTGGGCTTCCAGTTCGTCGCCGATCCGGTTGATCAGATCGATGGCGAAATAGTTATCTTCCTCGGTGCATTCTTTGTTGAGCATGCGGAGGACGCGATCGCTGCCGGATTCGAACCCGATGGAGATCGTGTCCCAGTTAGTTTCTTTAACCAGGGCTTCAAAGAGATCAGGCCACTGGCGGACGGTATCGGCGCGCCCGGCAGCCCAGTATGGCCAGGCTTTGTGGGCCTTGCGCGGGTATTTTTCGATCCACTCTTGCAGCCAGCTTGGGTTCTGGAAAAACATCGAGTCGTGGATCACTACGGAACCGATAGGGCCATAATGGTCATCCAGGTAGTTCAGTTCCTCGATCACCATCTCTACCGGGCGGCGGCCCATATTAGGCACATAGGAGCTTTCGTTGCAGAAGACGCACTTCCACGGGCATACGCGACTGGTCAACAGGGTGACAACGGGGGGCGGCCCCCAGCCGCACTCAGGTTCCAGCGGCCAGTGAAAGGTCTTTTCCAGGTGTTTGCTGGCTGGTCGGGGCCACAGGGTACGGTCGATCATCGGCCATTCGGCCATTGAAGCGGCGCCAACGCCCAGAACAACTCGCGGGAAGGCAGCCGGATCGCGGGCGAGGTCGACAATGATCTTCTCCCCTGGTCCCTGAACGATGTGGTCGATCTCCGGGATGGCTTCCAGTTCGTCCAGGGCTACGGTGGCGTGCATCCCGCCAACCATGATGACACTGTTCGGGTTGACTTCTTTGAAAATCTGGGCAGCGCGGCGGGCAACCGGGAAGGTGTAGCTACGGATATTCATGAAGAGCTGATCATAGCCCTTGATCTGCTTACGCAGCTCACGCCAGGAGGTCACAGCACGGGTGGAGGCGATGTCGGTCAGCAGACCTTCACGGTGCATGATCGTGCGCAACAGGCCCAGCCCATGATCCTGCCACTGCTCATGAGGGCCAGCGGGGTTGACCAGATCGCCCAGATCACCCAGGTCAAGCCATAGCCGGCGCGGACCCTGTGACGCTGTTTTCTTACCGGTTGACCAGAATTTCACGATTGCTGTGCTCCTGCAGAACTTGACTTCGCTATCCGGTCTATTGCGGGACTGGGGCGAGGACATACCGGCGCCCGGCCTCAGTAACCCGGATACCGCGCTCAGACAGGGGGCTTAGACCCCCCTGCCTGTCCCTTTCCTGGCCCTTTGTCCTACGGGGAGTGCGACCTAATGGCCGCAACTGCCGCCGCACCCACAGCCGCCGCTGGCCGCGGAACCTGGCTCATCTTCAGCGGTACGGAATGAATGGCCGCACCCGCAAGACGCAACCGCGTTCGGATTGTCAATGCGAAAGCCGCCGCCCATCAGATCATCGACAAAATCGATGCTGGCTCCCCACAGGTAGCGCAGGCTGGTGGGATCCACCAGCAGCCGGATGCCGTCCACATTAACCACTGTGTCAAACTCTTCGGCGTCTTTCTCAATAGCCATGCCATACTGCAGGCCGGAACAACCGCCGCCGCTGACAAAGACACGCAGGGCATGTCCTTCAAGCTGGCGTGCGGTGAGGATTTCTTTGATCTTGCTGACTGCTCCGGGGGTAACGCTCAGGGCCGGTTTGGTGACATCGGTGACATCCTGGTTATTGGGCTGGGTGATCATGCCGTGCAGTCTCCTTAGCTAGCCACGATTGGGGGGCCATTGTACCATGCGCTATGGCAGGCGTCAATAAAAACAAAATCCTTCTTCTTTATTCCGGTACAGGGTGGGATATTCGAGCGGGAATCAGATAGGTGCAACTCAGCCCGCCGGAAGGCAGGTGCTCGACCCGGCGGGGCACGATGCCACCCAGCAAGGTGCTGATCAGGCGCATATCCATCGCGCACAATTCCTCGTGATCGGCTGCCAGATGATGGTAAGGACAGTTGTTGGTGCGCAAAATATAGCCCTGCTCGGTGGTCTCCCAGGCGGCCTGGTAGCCCTGGCTGGTCAGGTATTCTACCACGCGCTCCAGGCGGGCGGGCATCGGCACATCAGGCGGGATTACGTCACTGGCCATGCGCTCCGCCACATTCTCCAGGATGACGTTCACCTCCTGCCGGGGCAACTGGCTCTTGATCTGCAGCAGGAGTTGCTGAGCGAACTGGCGGTAGTTGTTGGGGAATAGCTCCAGCGCCCGATCAGTCAGCGAGTAGACATGTTGGGGGCGGCCCGGTGTGGTGCGCCGGCGGACGATCGGCGCAGCTACCAGGCCATCGCCGCGCAGGATTTCCAGGTGGTGACGGACGGTCACCGCTGTGATCTCGCCGATGCGCTGAGAAAGGTCCTGCACGATTTCGTCCACGGTAGCCTGTTCGCGTTCTTTGAGAATCTCCAGGATGTGTTGTCGCGTCTGTTGCATACCGCGTATCCCTGCCTGACGGCCTCTATGATTTCACCTGGGCGAATCTTAGCATGGCGGCGGATTCTTTGTCAAATTGAATAGATGCTAAACATAAAAATTCATTCGCCACCCTCAATCGCTTACCCCTCCAGCGACGAAGGCAGCAGAATCACGTCAAGCACCTCTGGGCTGGGGCCAGGCAGCAAAAAGAGATCGTAGGCTGTGCGGCTCTGCAACACCAGGCGGGGGACGATGGCGACAACCTGATCGTCTGTGGCCCGGCGGATGTAGATATCGTAGGTGCTGGCGGGCAGGCCGATGAATTCGGTGGTCTGACCCGGCCCGAATAGCCCGGAGTCATACTGCTCCAGGGGGCCGGGTGTGAGGGTGGGGCGGGGAACCACTGCCGGGGCGGCGATAGTGGGGCTGCCGGGCGGTGCAAGGCCGGGGATATCGAAGCTCACCAGCAGGTCACCAGTATCGGCGGCGGCGTGAATAACGCGCAGGACAGCCTGTCCGGGCTGCGCTGTCCCCTGATAATCCGGCAGCAAGGCGGTAGCGGGTGCATCAGGGTTGCCGTAGACGAGCAGCGTGACCGGCGGCACGTCGACCAGCGACAGTTCGCCGACGTAGTAAGCTGGCGCATTGGGATCAGTGACAGGGTCGACGCGCAGGGTATAGACCGCCGGGGGGACATGCGTCTGATCGCTGGCCTGGCGCGGGGCCAGGTCTTCGGCGACTGTGATGCCGTCGAGACGAACGCGGATGTTCAGTGGCTCGGTCAGGGCACTGAAGACCCGCACGGGCACGCCTTCAGCTTCACTGGCGGCAGGCGTTTCCTCAACAAACGGGGCGGGCTGGGCGCGGTCCACGCCGGCTTCTGTAGCAATGACGAACGGGTCGCGCTCTGCACCGGTCACGACATAGGTGTAGGTGTAGCCTTCCAGAAAGGTCACTTCGCCAGCGCGTTCGACTATACGGGCATCGGCCCCCTGGCTGTTTAGCCACAGCAGTTCAAATCGGCTGGCCGGGATGTCCAGTACCTGGGTGGCAGCGCCAGCCGGGATCATCGGAATCTCCGGCAAGCGGTCAGCGCGGTTGTAGGCATAGACCGCCGGCGCGGAAGGCGCGGCATTGACCACTACCAGACGTGCGGTCTGCGGCGGTGTAGGCGCAGTTGAATGCGCATAGACGCGCAGGGCGGGAGTGCCCCGATCCTCCAGAAGTAGCACCTCGACCGCCTGATTGGCGCCAAGATTGAAACGCGTTTCGATAGGCAGCCCGCCTTCCGCGTCGGCGATTTCCGTGCGCACGGTATAGGCGCGTGGGGCAAAGTCTTGCCAGCCGGTAGCGGCGCGGAAGGATACCGCTTCCGCCAGCAGCTGGTCATCCAGGTAGACCGTTGCGGCTGGCGTATTCGGAGCAGCGTGGATGAAGCGCACCTGTCCTATCGTGCGGGCGGGGGTGCTGAAGAGCAGGATAGTCTCGTTTCCCCCGCCTACCTGCCCGATCAGGACGGCGGTGTACATCTGCTGAGGCGCGAGGGTGGCGCCCAGAGTGGCGATGGTTGTCTCACCGGAGGTGACAGATAGCTGCCGCGGGCCAGCGTCCACCGGGTAGCCGGCGCTGACCTGGCCGAAATCCAGCACCTCGGGGTATGGTTGCCCGTCGACGCGCGGCTGGACGGGGACGCCACGGGGGACGGCATGCAGGTAAGCCAGACGCGCCTGGCCAGTCGGTATGGGGCTGAGGTCTTCCTGAAAGATAGCGAAGTTGAGCGTTTCGGCGGTCCCGGAGACCAGGATCAAGTAGCTACCCTCAGGCTCCAGCGTGGCGGTGGTGTCTGCCAGTACCTGCGTGCTGGGCCGCGCGCCAGCCGGCACTGCCTGAAGATAATAGACACCTGCTGCGACACTGGTCGGATTGGTGTAGGCGCCATGACCCAGGCGGCTGGCCACCAGGGCCTGCTCCAGGTAAATATCCAGCGCACCGCTCTGAGGGGCGGCCTGCACGACACGGATGTGCGCACCCGCTGCTGGGCCGCCGACACTCTGCGGCACGACGCCCACCGTAGGAGTAGGGCTGGGAGCCGGGGCCAGGGTTGGTGTAGGCGTCACCGTTGGCACAGGCGTCGCTGTTGGCGTGGGGCCGCATGCGGCCAGCAGGATCAGACCGGCCAGGATCGTCGCTATCGGGCGCCGGGTAGTTGGCATCGCTCACCTCTCCTACATATCTGTACTGCGCTGTCTATTGTAGTGTTGCCGCCAAACTTGACCAGCGGGCAGCAAAACGGCAACGGCCCTGACACCAGGGCCGTTGCACAGAACCAACCGCCTGTACTGGCGGTCACTGGATCTGCGGCAGGTCTTCCAGGCGCACCCGGCGACCGTTCAGCGTCAGCGAGACGTAGGCGCTGGCGACCCAACCGGTCGTGGCGTCATATTCCACCTGCAGCCATTGTGCATCGGTGGTGCGGCCAAAGACGATCATGGTCGCCCCGCTGGGGATGAGCGCCAGCGATTCACTCGCGGCGTCAGGTGTACGGCGCAGATGCAAATTAGCCCCCGGATCAAGCACAGCGATGCCAACGTACTGGTTGCGGAACTGCGAGAGATCGGAGCCAGAAGATCCGGCGCTGGTAGCACCCGCGCTGACTTCACCCTGCAAGGTTGGATCGGCAAGACGCAGCAAGTTACGCTGGAGCAGTTCCGTGATGCGCTCTGCCGTTGGCAGGTATAGCCGCCCGCGGTAGAAGAACTGCACGAATTCGGTGGAAACCCAGCCGGTGATTTCGCCGCCGCCTTCCGGCCGGAAGGTGACATATGTCCAGGAGAAGTCTTCCAGAATGGCGACCGGCTCGATCACCGTGCCGGCTGGCAGCCGCGCCAGCACTTCGGCCAGTGTGTCAGGGGCGCGGCGCAGGTTCAGGTTGGCGTTCGGGTTGAGGTTGTAGACCAGCCCGAAGAACGTCAGGTCGGAGGGCGCCGGTGTGGCGGTCGGCAGGACATCGGCGCTGACTTCGCCACGCAGGGTCGGATCGACGAAGGTCAGCAGGTTGCGCTGGATCAGCTCAGCGACCCGCTCAGCGGCAGGCAGGTAGGTCCGACCCCGGAACATGAACTGCACGTATTCCGCCGAAGCCCACCCGGTGATCTCGCCGCCACCTTCTGGCCGATAGGTCACGAACACCCAGGAGAGGTCTTCCAGGATGCCGGTTGGCTCGAGCACCGTGCCAGCCGGGACTGCCGCCAGCACTTCGGCCAGCACGTCCGGGGTGCGGCGGATGTTCAGGCGGGCATCGGGGTTGAGATTGTAGACTACAGCAAAGAACTCGGCGCTCACCGGTGCTGTGGTCGGGGCAGCAGCGGCTGCACCGCTGACCGTGCCGGGCACGTCCGAGGGCTGCGGATCGAGATCGGCCAGCCGAACAGGCTTGCCGCCTTCTGTCACCTGCACGAATTGAGCGGAAGCCCAGGCCGTAACCGTACCGCCGTCAACCGTGGTGAATTCCACCAGCAGCCAGGTATCCTGCGGGTTCAGGTCCTGGCCGGGAGCGAGGTCGGGCACCGCAGGAAAGTCCGGTTCACCGGCGCGTCCCAGTACACTGAGCACGGTGCCGCCGGTCACCAGACCCAGCGAGCGGGCATCAGCGCGCGGATATTCCCGCAACTGAAGGTTGGCGCCGGGATTGAGGTTGTAGACCAGGCCGATCGTTCCCTCAGTCGGAGTGGTAGCGGCGGGCAGCGGCGCAACAGCGGGCGCAGGCGGCTCAGTAGGCATTGGCAGGGGCGTTGCTGTCGGTACAGCGGCTGCTTCGGCGACTTCCTCGGTTGGTTCTGCTGTCGCCGCGGTGGCCTGTTCAGCTTGCTGCGGCTGTTCAGCAACCGCCTCAGCCGGCAGGCCGATGGCGCTGCCCGGCTGGAAGTTCAGGGGCGCTGACGCAAACAAGACAAAGGGCGCTTCAGCCGTGCCGGTTACCAGCACGCTATACAGCGTGCCGCCGTTGTACAAGGCGTCAACCGACAAGGCGCTGCCACCATCCGCCGCGAGGATCAGCGAGTAAGCGCCGGCGGGGACTTCCGTATTGAAGACGACGTTCTCCGGCACGGTGAAGGAAGTTTCCATCAGTGAGCCATTCAGAGTGGTGCCGGGAATGCCGTTGATCACGCTCACACGGCTGGTCGTCGGATCAAGAGTCTCGACAGGGTCGGGGTAAACCTCTAGGCTGAGCGTGTCGCCCTTATCCAGCACAACGATTGTGCGGCCCTGCCCGGCCAGGTCGAGACTGCTGAGATCCAGGCTAAGGGAAGCAACAGCGGCGACGTTCTGCTCACCAGCCGTGCGCACGGTGACGGTATACGGTCCCAGCGGCAAGGCGACATGACGAGTGATCTCGCCGGCCTTGAGGGCGGGGATCAGCAGTACATCGTTGAACAGCACATCAACCGCCGGTGCACCCTCAATGGCATGGGCGACGCGAACAGCCACGCTATCGCCGCCGGGCAGGACAGGCGATTCCAGCAGGATCAGGGTTGGCCCGCCGACGACCATGAAGCGGTACAGGTTCCCGGCCCGCAGGGGATAATCCGCCGGGGGGATCAGCGCCTGCTCAACGGCCTGGCCAGTGGGCACGATTGCCAGCGGGTAACTGTTGGCCGGAATGTCAATGCCGCCCGAACTACTGCCGTAGGTCAGCGCCTGAAGCACCGGGCTGCCATCTGGCAGGACCACGTCAATATCACCGACGCCGGGCGCGGCGTGAACCGCGTTGACGCGGACGTTACCGGTAATCAGCGGGCTGAGGTCGTCTTCAAAAACCTGAATTTCCGGCGCAGTGGCCGTCCCGACGATGGCCACAGTCATAGCCTGTCCCGGCGTGGCAGTCAGGGTAGTTTCCACGAGGGTTGCGCCTGCTGCGCGTACTGTGACCGCGTGATCGCCAGGAGAGAGGCGCAGGTGATCAGTGGCCTGGGTGAAGCCCAGTTGCACGGCTGCCGGTTGGCTGTCGATCAGGACGTCGACGGCAGGGGCCTCGGGGATGCCGTGAACCAGGCGCACCAGAGCTGCCTGGGTTTCCTGCATGAGAGGGGCGGCGGCTACGGGCGCAAGCCCGGCCAGGATTACGGCAGTAAGCAGCGCGAGTGTGAACAGCACACGGTGACTCATGAGCACTATCTCCTCTTGATTTGCGCTTCATAGAGGAAGGCCGTTAGCGCAGAACGCGGGCGATCCTCCGATCGGTAGCCCGCACCGGGCCACATGACGCTGGCGAGGACTAGGTACCTTCCTGCCACTGGTTCAGATAGCGGATCTGCTCTTCCGTCAGCGTATCGATGCGAATGCCCATAGCTTCCAGTTTGAGGCGGGCAATTTCCAGATCGACATCCTGCGGTACTCTGTAGACGTTGTTCTGCAGGGTGTCGTGATGCTTGACCATGTATTCAGCGGCCAGCGCCTGGTTGGCAAAGCTCATGTCCATGACGCTGGCGGGATGACCTTCGGCGGCGGCCAGGTTGATCAGGCGACCCTCGCCCAGCAAGTGGATACGGCGACCGTCGCGCAGCACGTACTGATCGACAAAGGGACGCACACGGCGCGGCGGGGCAACCGCCAGCGACTCCAGAGCGGGGATATTGACTTCCACGTTGAAGTGCCCGGAGTTGCAGACGACTGCGCCATCCTTCATCACCTCGAAGTGCTGGCGATCGATCACGTTGATGTCACCAGTGGAGGTCACGAAGACATCCCCCTGTGGCGCAGCCTCGATCATCGGCATGACCCGGTAGCCGTCCATCGTCGCTTCCAGTGCCTTGAGCGGGTCGACCTCGGTGACGATAACATTGGCGCCCATGCCGCGGGCGCGCATGGCGATACCCCGGCTGCACCAGCCATAACCGCCGACGACCACTGTTCGCCCAGCCAGCAACAGGTTGGTGGCCCGGACGATTCCGTCGATTGTGCTCTGGCCGGTGCCATAGCGGTTATCGAACATGTGCTTGGTCATGCTGTCGTTGACGGCGATCACAGGGAAGCGCAGCGCGCCGTCGGCGGCCATCGCCCGCAACCGGATCACGCCGGTGGTGGTTTCCTCGGTGCCGCCAATCACGCCGTCCAGCAGTTCGGTGCGGTTCTTGTGTAGCTCGCTGACCAGGTCAGCGCCGTCGTCCATCGTGATGTGCGGCTGATGATCGAGCGCGCGCTGCAGGTGCTCGTAGTAGGTCCGGTTGTCTTCGCCCTTGATGGCGTAGACGGGAATCTCGTAGTGGGCTACCAGCGAAGCGGCGACATCATCCTGAGTCGAGAGCGGGTTGGAAGCGGTCAGCACGACCTCAGCGCCGCCCGCCTGGAGGGTGTGCACCAGGTTGGCGGTTTCAGTGGTGACATGAAGGCAAGCGGCAATCCGCAGGCCCTTGAGCGGTTTTTCCCGTTCAAAGCGCTGCCGGATTTGACGCAGAACAGGCATATCGTTTTCGGCCCACTCGATGCGCAGGCGCCCACCGGGCGCCAGATCGAGGGAACGGACATGGTGTTCAACAGCCATGGATACTCCTTACGTGGTCCATGCAAGATGGCGCAAGAATCCAAAGACGCATTGTAGCACAGCTTATGCTGCTTGTCGCCCGCGGTTTTATCGGTAGTGCTCCCGCAGACTGGCGCTCAGTCCAACAGGCAGTTTAGCTGACCTTCGTCATCGAAGCGCGTGCGGAAGCGGGTAACGAACTCCTGCGGCGTGAAGCGGTGGCTCTGCGTGCCCACCCGTTCCAGGACGTATGCCGCGCAGAGCGCGCCCACACGACCGCACAACTCCCAGTCCCAGCCGGCGCTCAGGCCCCGCAGCAGACCGGCGCGGAAGGCATCGCCAACGCCAGTGGGATCGGCGATACGTTCCGGAGGGAAGATCGGTACGTCGATCGCCTGGCCTTCCGCGTAGATGCGTGAGCCTTTTTCGCCAAGCGTCACCACCACAACCGGCACTCGATCGATAATCGCCTCGCGGGTCAGGCCGGTCTTCTGAATGATCAGTTCAAATTCGTACTCGTTGCAGATCAGAATATGCGCGCGGTCGATGCCATGCCGCAGCGGCTCGCCGCCGAAGCGGGCGACCTGCTGGCTGGGGTCATACATGAAAGCTATGCCGCGTGCGTGGCATTCGTCCACGTACTGCTGCATGGCCAGGGGGTCGTTTGGCGAGATCACGACCAGGTCAGGAGGAGCAGGTAGCAGATCGGCCAGCGTATACTGGCGGGCATAGGCCATTGCCCCGGCGTAGAACGACGCGATCTGGTTGTTGTCCACGTCAGTATTAACGAAGAATGACGCAGTGAAGACATCGTCGATCTGGCGGACCGGGCTGGTATCGACGCCAACAGTTTCCAGCCAGACGCGGTAGTCGCCGAAGTCGCGCCCGACGGTACCGACCAGGCGAGGACGCGGCTTCTGGCGCAGCAATGCCAGCGTATAGGCGATGTTGGCCGCAACGCCGCCCCAGTGTTTGGTCATCTCGTCAACCAGGAAACTCAGGCTGATACGGTCGATCTTGTCCGGCACAATCTGGTCTGCAAATCTCCCCGGAAAGCGCATGATGTAGTCATACGCGATCGAACCGGTGATGGCAATATCCATGGTGAGGCAGCCTTTCTGGCAGCAGGTTTTCAAAACGGCGGAAGTATACCACATTATTGAGCGGGGTATGCCGGAAATGACTGTGCAGATCGTCTCCAGCGGGTCGGTTGACAGCCCTTGCCCGCGACGTATACTCGACTTGCCTGGTTGGAGAGGCAGGACGATGACCGGGCATGCTGGCGAAGAGGGGTGCGCAATGAGCCGTAATAACCGGCAACTGGCTGAAGGCATTCTGTTCACGGATATGTACCAGCTCACCATGGCCCAGGTGTACTACCGGATGGGGTTGCATGAAAAGCTGGCGCAATTTGACCACTATTTCCGCAGTTACCCGGATTACGGGCTGCACCCGGCGGGTTACTGCGTCAATGCAGGGCTGGAATGGCTGCTGGACTGGATGCGCCAGGCCCGCTTTGGCGCAGAGGAGATCGCCTTTTTGCGCGGACAGACCGGCGTAGCCCGGCAACCGCTGTTTGGCGCTGATTTTCTGAGCTGGCTGGAACGCTACGGGACGTTTGAAAGCATCTCGTTGCAGGCTATCCCTGAAGGCAGGGTTATCCATCCACAGGTGCCCATTACGGTGGCGCGCGGCCCGCTGGCGATCGCCCAGATTCTGGAGACGGGGCTGCTCAACCATCTCAACTACCAGATTCTGATCGCCACCAAGGCGGCGCAAATTCGCGAAAGCGCTCACGGCCAGCTGGTGCTGGAATTCGGACTGCGGCGTGGTCCGGCTCAGGGCGCCAATGCCGGGGCGCGGGCGGCGCTGATCGGCGGGGCGGACTACACTTCCAACGTCGGGATTTCCGCGGTGCTGGGCTACCCGCCCAAAGGGACGCATGCCCACAGCATGGTTCAGGCGTTTCTAGCGCTTGGCGGCAGCGAACTGGACGCCTTCCGCGCTTACGCCGAGGTGTATCCCGACGATTGCCTGCTGCTCGTTGACACCATCAATACCCTAGAGAGCGGCGTCCCGAACGCGATCCGGGTTTTTGAAGAGTTGCGTCGCAAGGGACACCGACCCCTGGGCATCCGGCTGGATTCGGGCGATCTGGCCTACCTTGCCGTTCAGGCGGCGCGGATGCTGGATGCTGCAGGTTTTGAAGATACAGCCATTGTGCTTTCCAACCAGCTTGACGAAGTGACGATCTGGCAGATCGTGACCCAGATACAAGAGGAAGCACCGCGTTACCACCTGGATGCTGAGCGGATCCTCCGGCGGCTGGTATATGGCGTCGGGACGCGGCTGATCACTTCTGAAGGCAATTCGGCGCTGGATGGCGTGTACAAGCTGGTAGCCGTCTGTGATAACGGCCAGTGGCAGCCGGCGATCAAAATCTCCGATACGCCGGAGAAAATTCCCAATCCCGGTCACAAGCAGGTCTGGCGGGTCTACGACAGTCAGGGCCAGGCGACGGCTGACCTCCTGAGCCTTGAGGACGAAGACCCCCGGACAGAAAACGAGCTGGTGCTCCGCCACCCTGCCATGCACCAAAAATGTCGGACACTCAGGCGGGAGGAGATCAGCCAGATCGAGCCGCTGCTGGTGGATGTTCTTGACGAGGGACGGCTGGTCTACGATCTGCCGGATATTGAGGCCATGCGCGCCCAGCGGCACAGCGATGTCGAGCGGCTGCATGCTGGCGTGCGCCGGCTAATGCACCCGCACATCTATCACGTCTCGCTGACCCAGCGATTGTGGGACTATAAGCAGAGCCTGATCGCGGCTACGCTGGGCCAGGAGCGGTTGCGCTGAGGAGATGAGGTGATGCCCGTGCTACGCCGCTTGCACGACGATCCGCCTGAAGGTACCGATGACCGGGGTGAAACCTCCCGGCCAGGTCAGAACAAGCCACAGATCGTGCCGGGACGGCATGGCGCGGCGAGCTTTTCGCTGGCGGCCCTGCGGGAACGGATTGCCGCCGAGGTGATCGCGGAGGTCGGCGATCAGCCGGATGTGCTGGAAAAGCTGGACGAGACCACGCGGCACGCCCTGGTGCGGGAAGCCGGGGAATACGTGCTGGCGGTGGAGGCAGTGCGGTTGGACAGGGCCGAGAAAACCGCGTTGTTCACTGCTGTGGTCAGGGAAGTATTCGGCCTTGGCCCGCTGGACCCCCTGCTTGCTGATGATGACGTCACCGAGGTGGTGATGGAAACAGCGCAGCGCTGCCTGGTGCGGCGGCGCATGGGGCCGCTTGAGGATGCGCCAGTTGGCTTTGAGGATGAAGCCCATCTGCGACGGATTGTAGAGCGAATGGTTCGACGGGCGGGCGGCGCGCTGCAGGCGGGAGAGCCTTTTCTGGAGGCAGGGCTGATCCTGGCGGGCCGGCCGGCCCGCCTGACGACGATCGCACCGCCGCTCAGCCCGGCGTTGCATGCGAACCTCCGTCTGCATCCGCACAACCCGATCACGTTGGCGACACTGGCTGCTGAAGGCGTCCTCAACGCGCGCGAGGAGACGCTCCTGCGCGCCCTGGCGCGCAGTCCGTATGGCCTGGTTGTGGCCGGTGACGCCGGGAGTGGCAAGACCACGCTGCTGCAGGCGCTGCTGGCCGAGTGCCCTGTAGCTGGCGAAGTGTGGCTGGCGCAGCGGGCAGCGGAGATCAGGCTTCCGGAGGGCGGCCATATACTGGCAGCAACAGCCGGCACCGAGGAGCTGGCGGGGCGCTCCTTTGCGGAGACGATCGCCGCAGCGCTGGCGAATAGTCCGGTAGTTCTGGCGCTGGATGAAGTGCGTGGAGACGAAGCGGCGGCCCTGTGGGAAGCGCTGACGGGATCGTGCCGCCCGCGTCTGCTGGTCACGTTCCGGGCTAGCGTGCAGCCGGTGCGCTTGCGGAGTAGTCTGCGCTGGTTGCTCTTGCAGGGACGGCCTGCCCTGACCGAGAGTGATGTAGACGGCGCTATCCTTGAGCGGCTGCCACTGGTCATTGCGACCGGCATCGTTGCAGGCCGCCTGCACCTCCTGGCGATCAGCCAGTGGGAGCTACAAAATTCCGGTGGCATTACCCTCATGCCCCTGCTTGACCGGGGCGTCCTGACCGGCGCGCGTCCGCGGATGGCGCTGGATGTGCCGGAAGGCTTCTGGGAAGATGACGGACAGGCGGATCAATAGGGCTGTCGGGTTGCTCTATGGCGCTGGCGTAACCTGGATCACACTGCTCAGGACATCAAGGGGCACGCCGCCAGTCAGCCGCTGGTTGTTCCGCTCGAACCAGGCGGGATAGCCGCTTCCACGGCGATACAGCACGGCTGGCAGGGTTTTGACGCCCAGACTGTTGGCAAGATCAACATTGCTCTGGAGGGCGTCGCGGAAGCTGTTGGGATTGGAGATACAACGCAGCAGTTCCTCGCTGTTCAGGCCAAGTCTTTCCGCCGCTGTCCTGATCCGGTCGCTGGTGAAGATGTCAGCGCTGCGGATGTTCTGCATCTCAAGCAATTCGGCGTGCATCTCCCAGAAGGCATTCTGCGCCCCGGCGCACAGGGCCGCCCGCGCCGCCACCGGCGAGCCAGTTGGGTCCAACCCCGCCAGTAGCCGGATCTCCAGCCGCGCCTGACCGGGACGGATAGCCTGCTCAATGAAGGCATTGAGGGTGTTCTGGTAAAGCGCGCAGTGAGGGCAGGCGTAGTCCAGGAAGACCACAATAGTTGTGGCGGCTTCCGGTGCACCCAGGATTGGGGCGCCGTCATTGGTGACGCGGCGGGTCAGGCCGGCGTAAGGGATCGTTGTCGCTGAGGCTACTGCTTCCATACGGGCGTTGACCACCAGAATCACCGCGTAAAGAGCCAGCAGGGCGATCAGAATACCGGTTGCCAGCATGAGTTGTTGTCGATGGGTCATATGCTTCTGTCCATCATGCGCTCGTGCCGGTGCTCATGACAGCAGGGTTAGTTATTACGTGGGCGCGGCCACGGAAGCAGCCAGGGCACGCGGCGGCGATAGGCGGTGTACGCCTCTCCAAACTCAGCTGCCAGGCGACGTTCCTCCAGCCGGGAGCCAAGCAGCAGGTACAGGGTTGCTCCAACTGCCACCCCCAAGAGCGTGTCGGTCATGATCGGGCTTGGCCATAGCACCAGCAGACTGAACAGATACAGCGGGTGGCGCACCAGGCCATAGAAGCCCTGCACCTGCAGCGATTCTGGTGGCAGCGGTTCATGCCGCAGGTAGGCCAGCGCCTGGCTGATCCCGGCGAAGCGCAACGGGTCAGCCTGTAACACGGCAACGATCAGCGCAATCAGGCTACCCGCCTGGATCAGCATGCAGGCTGCCGCCCACGGCATTGGGATACGCCACACTTCTTGTGAAGGTGTTACCAGCAGGACAAGGATGACCGGCGCCAGCAGGACGGCGCTCAGGATGTTGTAGGCCAGGCGGTAGAAGCCCTCATAGGCGCGTTCGCCGATGGTTGCCCGGATGCGGCGCTTGAGCAACGGCGAGGCCAGCAGGCTGTGTAGTACGCCGTAGACGACGATGGTCAGCAGTGGCACCCAGAACATGATGGTTCGCTGGCTCCAGTGGTTAGCAGGACGATGGGGGGCGATGGGGGATGCAGATTTCCGTGATCCGTATGGGGCAGGCACTCTGCAGGGTATCGACCCGAATCTCCCTCACCTGGCGTCGGTCGTCTATGCTATACTGGAAACCCGCCCTTGCCAAATCCTGTAGAGCAGAAGAGAGAGCATGGTATGCGCGCTGTGGATGTGATAGCCAGCAAACGCGATGGCCACGAACTGACGCCGGAGGAGATCCGCTGGTTTGTGCAGTCCTACACCAGCGGTGAACTGCCGGATTATCAGGCAGCTGCCTGGTTGATGGCGGTCTACCTCAAGGGCATGACCCGCCGGGAGACCGTTGACCTCACGCTGGCCATGGCCTATTCCGGCGACGTGCTGGATCTATCGCAGGTGGTTGACTACGCTGTTGACAAGCATTCCTCCGGTGGCGTGGGGGACAAAACCACGCTGATCGTCCTCCCGCTGGTGGCGGCGGCTGGTGTGACGGTCGCCAAGATGAGCGGGCGCGGGCTGGGCTTTAGCGGTGGTACGCTTGACAAGCTGGAATCGATCGCCGGGTATAACGTCAACCTGACCACAGCGCAGTTCTATGAACAGGCGCGCCGCTACGGGATCGTGCTGTGCGGGCAATCAGCTAACCTGGCTCCGGCGGATGGCAAGATTTATGCGTTGCGCGATGTGACGGCTACCGTTTCCAGCCTGCCGCTGATCGCCAGCAGCATCATGAGCAAGAAGATCGCCGCCGGAGCCAATGGAATCGTACTTGACGTCAAGACTGGCGCCGGCGCGTTTATGCCGACAGTGGAGGAAGCGCGGGCGTTGGCCCGGCTGATGGTGGACATTGGCCGCGACGCTCGACGTGACATGGTGGCCCTGATCTCCGACATGAACCAGCCGCTGGGTTGCGCGGTGGGTAATGCGCTGGAAGTGCGAGAAGCGATCGAGACGTTGCGTGGCGGCGGCCCGCACGACCTGCGCGAGCACTGCCTGACAGTGGCGGCACACATGGTGCGGCTGGCGCGACGGATCGAAGGCGAGGACGCCTTGCCCGCGCTCAAAGCGGAGCTGGCCGGGCGGTTGGCCGACGGCGCGGCGCTGCAGAAATTCCGCACGTTGGTGATGGCGCAGGGCGGCGATGTGCGCATGGTGGATGATCCGGAGCAACTACCCAAAGCGCGACTGATCAAGACGGTGCCTGTGGCTGCTGAGGGATATGTGGCGCAGGTTAATGCGCTGGACGTAGCCTATGCGGCGCTGGAACTTGGTGCAGGGCGGGAGAAGAAGGGCGATCCGGTTGACCACGCTGTGGGCGTAATCGTCCATCTCAAGGTCGGCGAGCACGTCAAACGCGGACAGGCGGCATTCACAATCCACGCCAACGACGAAACGCAACTGGCGGCTGCACAGCGACGCCTAGAGCGCGCCATCACGCTCAGTTCCGATCCACAGATGCCCCTGCCGCTCTTCTACGACACCCTGTACGGGTAGGAGAACCGAACTATCTAACCACCACAGCGGCCGTTGGCGAGATGCTCCTCATAAGTTCGGGCGAAGACATGGTAGCCGCTCCCGGCGCAGTCAGCGCGGAAATAGTAGTAGTCCGACCGGGCAGGGAAGATCGCTGCTTCGATGGCGGATCGGGGCGGGTTGGCGATCGGACCGGGCGGCAGACCAGCGTTCAGATAGGTGTTGTAGGGGGATGACGCTGTCCGGTAATCTTCCTGGGTGATAGGTGACCACCAGGCGCCGTCCCGGTAGCCAATGGCATACTGCACAGTGGGATCGGCGTCCAGAGTCATGCCAGCAGCCAGACGGTTGCGGTAGACACTGGCGATCAGCGGCTGCTCGTCCGCATGGATGGCCTCACGCTGGATGATGGAGGCCAGGGTGACGGCCTGGTACAGGCTGAGACCGGAAGCTGCCGCGGCGGCGCTCAGGTCGGTCCCTGCACGGGTCACAAATGTCTCCAGCAACGTAGCGCGAAAGTCCTCGGCAGTAGCCTCCGGTGGCACGAAATAGGTTTCCGGGTAGAGGAAGCCTTCCAGTGACGCCCCTGCAGGCAGACCAACCAGAGCGACAAACTCCGCCGGCACCTCCGCACCGGGGCCAGTGAGGTTGAGAAAATCTGCACCGCTGAAGCGCAGGTATGGATTGGCATCGATGACGTTGGCGATCTCCTCGCGTCGCCAGCCTTCTAAGATGCGAACTGTCACCGAAGCCTTGCTGGAGTCTGTCAAGGTCAGGGCAATGGCCGGGATGGTATCCGTCTGCCGCAGGAAGTATGTCCCGGCTTCCAGGCGGGCGTCCAGGCCGTGGTAGCGGGCGTAGTTGCGGAATGCCTCCGGATCGGTGATCAGCCGGGCTTCTGCCAGCTTGTGGCCAATAAGCGCGGCAGTATCGCCCGGCTCGATGACAAACAGCCGGGGGGTATTATCAGTTCCCGCCGGCGCGGAGAGCGTTGACTCACGGTTGCTCAGCCACAGGCGCAGGTACAGCGACTCCAGCAGCGACAGCCCCTGACGGGCCGGGATCAGGGCCAGCAGGCCAGCGGAGGCGATTGTGGCTACCGCAATCCCCAGCAGGCCAATCAGGATCAGGCGGGTGCGCTTTTTGGCCATGGTGCGTTTCTTTCGTGCAGCCTGCTCTGCCGGAGGTTACTCAGCAGCAGGCGGGATGGCTGGCGGGACGGCAAAGCCTTCTCGCAGAGCGTCGAGGTAACTCTGGAGCATGACCGCGGCGGCGGCGTCATCGATTCGCGTCCGGCGGCGATGGACGCCCTCAGCAAGCAGGTCGGCAGCTTCTTCCGAACTCAGGGTTTCATCCCACAGGCGCACCGGCACGGGCACGGCAGCCGCCAGCCGTCCGGCCCAGCGCCGCACCGTATCAGCCTGGGAAGGACCTGTGTAGCCTGGTGGCGGCAGCGGAACGCCGCAGATGATCTCCACAGCGCCGGTTTCGTGTACTGCTGCGGCAATCCGGGCGAAGTCTTCCTGACGCGAGCGCCGTCTGATCACCTTTAGCGGCGTGGCGATCAGCCCCAGCGCGTCGCTGGTCGCCAGCCCAATGAACTTGCGCCCGTAGTCAACGGCCAGCAACCGGCCCGGCGGCACAGTCATGAGGTCCCCTGAACGGTGACCGTGATCCGGGAAGGCAACACCGGCATGCGGTCGTAGAAAGATGGCCATATGGCAATGGTGGGTGGCAAGGTTGAGTCGAGTGCTATCGTACGGGCCAGATACTCTCGTACGGCAGCCAGACTCAGTCCGGCGGTCTCCCGCCGGATACGCTCACTATCCAACGCAACGGTGGTGTCGCCGGAAACCCTGGTCAGGAAGATAACGCGGTTTTGCCCGTCAATCTGCTCGATTTCCCCCTGACCGAAGCTTATGGATTCCGGGATGACGATCTGGCCGGGCGGAATACGGCCCGCCAGGCCAGCGAAAGCTACCTGGTTGACCAGCCGTTCATCCAGGACGATCGCTTCCACCGTTGCGCGCATGGTCAGGGATACCGTGTCAGCAGCGTTGCCGACCGCGGCGCTGAAGATCGTCCATTCTGGTCGGGTCTCGGCGATACGAATGGATTCGGGGATGATCTGCTGGTGTTCGCCCAGCAGGTCGGTCAGGCTGGCTAGCGCCCGCTGCTGGATGGCGCCGCGCACGGCGGCCAGGAGACGGTCGTGATCCGCCTGAGCAACCGTGCGATCGATCGGGTTGGCCCCGCCGACGGTGGGATCGGGGTTCTGAACAGTCAGAATGTCGTTCAGCGGGCCATCGATGTGGTTGATTGCGTAGGCTGGCACATTGCCGATCGGCCCGGCGTACTCCGGCACGGCCTCGATAGCCACAGCAGCAATAGCGCCGACTTCTCCGGCGATATTGACCGGCTCAAGGGTGCGGAAGCGGACGATCGCTCCGGCGCTGGTGTTGACAGTGGTGCCAGCCGGGATGGTGACCGCCTGCTGGGTCTGGTTGGTGAAGACGGCTATCCCGGTCGCCGGGGTTGGCTCCAATGATTGCGTGCCGGTTGTCTCGACGGTGGCGCTGTCCTCCAGTTCCACCCGCAGGATGGTTGCCGGGACGACGCCACGCTCCAGGTCAATGCGCTCAGCGGCAGGGTCGGCGACCACGCGAATGGTGACGTCGAGGTGCTGGCGGGCCGGCACAATGATGATCGTGGCCGAAGGAACCAACAGAAATACCGCCGCGAAAAGCGCGGCCAGCAAGCCCAGCAAGGCCACCGCCCGCCCGATTTGCCCGAGCCGGACCTGCGAAGCAGTGGGGGCAACCCGGCGACGTGTGGTGATATCCTGCAACTCATACGGAACTGCGCTATCCGGACGGTCGGCACGGGTGACAAAGACCCTGGCGCGTCCCCGCTTCCAGCGCTGACGGCGGCTGTCTGCGATGGTGGGAAAGGCGCTGATGTTCAGGTCGCGGGCGTTGTCGATCACCTGCCGGTCCCGGGTGACCAGGGCCATGCGCGCACCACGGCGATAAGCTTCCCGCTGCAGCAAGATCAGGTCAAGTTTGCGGCGCAGCACCGGTTCCCCATCCGGCGGCCAGACCAGCAGGATACGGCGTGATCCCGCGAAGGATAGCCGGTCGCGCACGGACACGACGTCATCGTGAGGCTCCAGCTGGATGACATCTACCGGCACGGGCACGGACAGCGACTCCCTTACCGTAACGCCTGTTCGACCAGGTCGGACAGGCGGGCGAGCGCCTGATCCAGCTTGGCGGCGTCCTTACCGCCGGCCTGAGCCAGGGTCGGGCGTCCGCCGCCACTGCCGCCAACGATGGCGGCGATCTCCTTGATCAGGTTTCCGGCGTGAAGACCGCGGGATACCAGGTCTTCGGTCACGGCAACGATCAACTGTGGACGACCGTCAATGATAGTACCCAGGGCTATGACGCCTGATCGGTTGCGATCCCGGAACTGGTCAGCCAACTCGCGCAGGTTCTCCAGCGTAGCGCCCTTGATCGCCGCAGCCAGCACCGTTGTTTCGCCGATTCGGCGGGCCCTGGCCAGCAATTCGGAGAATTCGTAGCGTACCATTTCCCGGCGAAGCTGGCTGGCTTCCCGGCGGGCACTGTGCAGTTCCTCCTGCAGAGCCTGGATGCGCTCCGGAAGCTCGTGCACCGGCGCATTGATGACGGCGGCCGCATCACGCAACAGGCGCAGGCGCTCGGTCATCAACGCCGCTGCACCCAGCCCGGTGACTGCATCGATGCGGCGGATGCCAGCAGCGGCGCTTCCCTCGCTGGTGATCAGGAATGAGCCGATCTCGGATGTCCGGCTGACATGAGTACCGCCGCACAGCTCATAGCTGTACCGCTCCTTGGGATCGCCGACGGTGATGGTCCGCACATCGTCGCTGTATTTCTCGCCAAAGAGCGCCATGGCACCCTCTTTGCGGGCAATCTCCAGCGGTTTGACCACCGGCGTGACCGGCAGGTTAGCCATGATCGCCTCATTCACCTCTCTGGTGATAACCTCCAGGTCTTCAGGTGTCAGGGCCTGGGGGTGGCTGAAGTCGAAGCGCAGGCGATCCGGGGCAACGAGCGATCCGCGCTGCTGGACGTGCAGGCCAAGGCGACGGCGCAGGGCTGCATGGAGCAGGTGGGTGGCGGTATGTGCCCGACGGATGGCGTTCCGGCGGGGGCCGTCAACACGGGCGGTGGCAGGGTCGCCAACATGCGGCGTGCCTTCGACTACTTCACCCCGGTGCACAATCAGGCCACCGAGGGGGCGAATCGCCTCCTCAACCTCGATGCGCCACCGGTCATCCGGGCCGCTGATCACGCCGGTATCAGTGATCTGGCCGCCGGACTCTACGTAGAAAGGTGTGGCGGGGAGGACAACCTCAACCCGCTCTCCAGTGATGGCCGTCTCAACCTGACGCCCGTTCTGGATCAGCGCGAGCACCTTGCCCTGAACCTCCAGCGGGCCATATGGGGCATGGGCCACGCCGGATGGTGGCAGCAACCCGTCCGCAACCAGCCGATCGAGAACCTGCTGGTACACTTCAGCAGTGTCGATCTGGCCCATCGCCTGCCCGCCGCCGCTGGCCAGGATATGTTTTTCCTCTTCTGCGCGGAAGCCTGCATCATCGACCTGGAAGCCGCGCTCCTGGCAGATATCGCGGATGACTTCAACGGGCAGTCCCAGGGTGGCCTTGAGGTAGAAGGCGATCTGGCCGGGCAGGACACGCTGTCCTTCGCTTTCCAGCCGGTCAAGCGCCGCCTCAAGTTCGTCCATACCACGGTCGAGGGTACGACGGAAGCGTTCCTCCTCCAGGGTGATAGCCTGGCGGATAGCTTCGCGTTTCTCGACCAGTTCGGTATAGTGCCCGCCCATTGTCTCGATCACGGCCTCGGCGACATCAGCCAGGAAAGGCCGGTCAAAGCCCAGCCGTGCGCCGAAGCGAGCAGCGCGCCGGATGACCATACGGCAGATGTAGTCGCGCCCCATCGCACCCGGCAGCACGCCATCCGCGATCAGGAAGGCAGCAGCGCGCATGTGGTCGGCGATCACCCGGAAAGGAACGATGTTGGCATCACGCTCGGCATCGCTCATCCCGGCCAGCGCCTGAGTCCGGGCGATGATCGGCAGGAACAGGTCGGTGTCGTAGTTGGCTTCGGCGCCCTGCAGAACAGACACAATACGCTCCAGCCCCATACCGGTATCTACGCCGGGCTTGGGCAAGGGGACGTCATACCGCCCGGTGTGATCGGGGTCGGGCTGGGTGCGGTTGAACTGCATGAAGACGAGATTCCACAGCTCCAGGAAGCGATCCTCTTCGGCGACCAGGTCAGGGATGATGCTATCGATTCCTTTTTCCGGGCAGCGATCCCAGTGGATCTCGCTGGTGGGGCCGCAGGGGCCGGTTTCCGCCATTTGCCAGAAGTTAGTCTTTGGCCCCATCCGGGCCACGCGGCGCGGATCGACGCCGATTTCCTTGACCCAGATGTCGTAGGCTTCGTCGTCACTTTCGTAGACGGTGAAGGCCAGGCGTTCCGGCGGCAACCCGTAGACCCTGGTCAGGAGATCGTAGGCGTAACGGATGGCCTCCCGCTTGAAGTAGGCGCCGAAGCTGAAATTGCCAAGCATCTCAAAGAACGTATGGTGGCGCGGAGAGGGACCGACGTTCTCCAGATCGTTATGCTTGCCGCTGACCCGCATGCATTTCTGGGCGGTGGCCGCCCGATCGTAGTTGCGTTTGTCCAGTCCCAGGAAAACATCCTTGAACTGCACCATGCCCGCATTGGTGAAGAGCAGGGTAGGGTCGTTAGCGGGGACCAGCGACGATGAGGCGACGATCTTGTGCCGCATCTCGCTGAAGAAATCCAGGAATGTTTGGCGCACTTCTGCGCTGGTCATGGGCTGCATAGCGCTGTACCGTTCCTTAAGATGGTGAGGTTGTGGGGAACCGTAGAACCTGTTCCGATAGCAGGTATGATGATAGTCTGTGCAGTCACGCTTGACAATGGTATTCGCCTGCTGAGGTGGGCAGGCGATGTCATCACTCCGATAATGGCTTCAACGAATCTGCCAGGGTGCCTAGCTGACCGGTCCGTTGTTGAGCAACGCCTGGGTGACCTGCTGGCGCACATGATCGTGGTGGGCAGGGTCATACGGGATGACCAGAACCGCTGTATCCCGCGCTGGTGGCGCAGCATGATCGATCTGGGTGTCGTTTTCGCCCGGCTGCTTGCTGGCGACAGCGATCACCACCCGATTGCCGCTGAAGTAAAGCCACGCGCCGAACAGCCTGGCAATACGATTCTCGACGGCGAGGGCCTCCCCAGCGGATTCCAGGCGCCCGGCGTAATTGAGAACGATACCCAGGCTGGGGCGTTCCTTGTCGCTGACGACGTCTGGCCCCCAGCAGGTCTGACAGGTGGTCCGGTTCAGATGCTGCAGGGTCTGCTTGATTCCCAGCGCTTCCGCCAGCCGCTTGAGATCGTTGTAAAGCCGCTTGCGGTCTTTCTCACTGGCACGCCGATCGGTATAGGCCCGTTCGGTGTATTCCTCTTCGCGTTCCAGGCGCACCAGTTTCTGGGCAGCACGCTGGCGCTTGACTGTCTCGCGTATCTCGCCTTGCTGGCGGCGGATGAATTCATTCCCGTCTTCACCGTCGTCGTGGGTTTCCTCCCAGCGTGGTGATACCCCCTTGTTGCGGCGTTCAAAGGGGCCAAAGCTATGACTGTCCGGAAAAGGCTTGTTCCTGGGCATAGGATACTGTTTTCCTCGTCCGTCTCCTGCACCGAGCACGGGGAACTGACGTGCTGATTTGCGGCGCAGTATACACCGGTTTTTAATTCTGTAAAGCGATCTTCTGTAAAGCGATTACGTTTGCTGGAGTCTGACCGCCCATTCGTGGTAGACCTGCTTCAGGTTCTGGTAGTGGTCTTTGTTGCCTCCGGCATACGGATCCATGCCAAACTCTGCATCTCCTACGCCGACATCAAAGGGGGTGGCGGAAAGTCCCCACTGCAGAAACCCGCCGGCGCCCTGTCCTGTCCAGTCGGCGATAGTGCTGGCAGTCAGGGCGGCCCGGTTGCCTCCTTTGGCCCCCCATTCCTCCACGATCAACGGCTTGTTGAGTTCCCGTGCAACGCGCAAATCCGGGCGGGAGTTTTCCTCTTCACCGTTGCCCTCGTAAAAGTGGACGGTCAGGAAGTCGATCGCCGGGAGGCCGTACAATCGTCGGGCAAAGGCCAGGCGATCCAGGCCAGGCTGGTCATTGGGCGCGACATGGCCACTGTTCACCAGGCCGATAGCGATCAGATGATTGGGGTCAAGACCCCTGATTTCCCCCGAGACGTGTTCCACAAAGCGCAAGAAAGCCTCACCATCGGCGACGCTGGCCGGTTGAGGGTGAATAGCGTACTCGTTACCTAGTTCCCAGGCGAGGATTGCCGGATGATCCCGGTAAGCTGCGACCATGCGGCGAGCATAGGGCAGGTAGTTTTCCCTGTAGCCGCCTGCATGAAAGTAGTCGATCTTGTCCAGGTGGCCCAGAACGTGGCGGTGGAACCGCTCATCACCGGGTACCCAGAAACTCCCCAGCGAGTCGTTGAGCACCACAATCGCCAGCAGACCGTGCTGTTGCACCCGATCCAGGGCTGCCCCAACCAGCGGGAGGGCCTCCTCCAGGCTGACGGCGCGGTGACAGGCGTGCATGCGCACCACACGCATGCCCATCTCTTGCATCGCCCGGAGTTGATCGTCCTGGATGTTCGCGCTGGCAAACGGCAGTACGTCGCTACGCCCGTAGAACGGAAACTCGCGCAGGTTGGCACCGATGAACCGCAATGGCTGACCATCCAGGAGGAACTGCATTCCCTGTGTTTGCACCCGACCGGCCAGGGGTTTGCCCGGCGACTTGCGGCCCAGCAACCGCTGACCGGAACGGGTGTGATATTCGGCGACCCAGGCATCCTGCTTGTCTGCCAGCGGGCGCCACTGCCAACCATCCGCGCCCACAACTTTCTGCGCACCGAGCACAATTGGCTCGCCGCGCTGTAATCGGGCCAGGATGTTATCGGCGGTGGATTGTGGCCCGCGCCGGATATTGACCGCATTGGCCAGCACATAGAGCGTCTCCGGCGCAGCGGGTTCGGCAGTTTCTGGCGGCTGTGTGTCGAACAGCCGCATCCCGGTCTGGCGGTTGACTTCGGCTATCCAGTGCTCCTCCGATTCGGCCAGACGCCGCCAGCGCCAGCCATCCGCCGATTCCTCGGCGACAGCCGCCAGGACTTCCACTACATCGCCCGATACAAGGGTGTCAATGATGTTGTCGCGGGCGACTCGTGGTGCGCGTCGTACGTTGACTTGCTTGACCTGTACAAAAAGACTCTCTATGTCGGCCACAATCGGCTCTTTCCGCGGGTTTCCCCGGCGCCAATGGACAAGAAAACTCTATTATATCTGCAGTGTAGTGCGGCTCCCGTTTGTTGGCAATATACTTCCAGGTCGCGGTTACGTCCGGCTGTAAAGGCGATGTGCGTCGATATACGTCCGCACGGTCTCCGGCACCAGGTAACGGACGGAGCGTCCGCCCTGCAGGCGTTCACGGATGGCCGACGCTGACAGGCTGATCCCCGGTCCCTCTATCCAGATCATACGCCCGCTCAACCCTGGCAGATGCGCTTCCAGCGCCGCTACATCGACGGGTGCCTCCGGACGCTGGTAGACACCCAGCTGGCAGCGGGCCAGCAGCAGGTCGGGACGGTGCCAGGTCGGCAGATCGGCCAGCGAATCGCTGCCCAGCAGGAAGAAGATGGCTGCCTGGGGCGCCTGTTGCTGGGCCAGGGCGACCATGTCTACCGAGTAATGGGGGCCGGGACGATCCACGTCGATCCGCGACAGGGCAAAGCGGGGATTGCCAGCGATGCCCAGTGCCACCATGGCCAGCCGGTGGCTGGCCGGTGTGACGGCGCGCCCCTGCTTATGCGGCGGGTCCGCCGCCGGGACGAACCAGACGGCGTCCAGCGCCAGCGCTTCCACAGCCATGGAGGCCAGAATCAGATGCCCGATGTGGAGCGGATCAAAGGTGCCGCCCAGCAGCCCTAATCGCTCCATTCCAGTTCGTACTCGCCAATAAACACAGTATCACCCTTCTGAACGCCTGCTTCGATCAGAGCGTCGACCACGCCCAACCGTTCCAGTAGGCGGTGAAACCGCAGGATCGCCTCATCATAGTCCCAGTAGGTCATTGCCGCCGCCCGTTCGATCCGCTCGCCATGCACGTGGAATGCCCCATCTTCGTCGCGCGTGATGCTGAAGGGTACTTCTTCTTCCAGGCGGTAGACCGGCATTTCGGCGACCTCCTGGTATAGTTCCACCGGCAGGGTATCCAGCAGGGCAAACAAACGTTTGACCAGGTCTTCGGTACCCTGTTGTGTGGCCGCTGAGATTGCCAGGGGGGTGTAGCCGCGCCTGTTCAGCGCTTCCTGGACTTCTGGCCAGCGGGCCTGTGCTTCCGGAAGATCCATCTTGTTGAAGACCACGATCTGCGGACGGTCGCGTAGCCGCTCATCAAACAGCGCTAGTTCGGCGTTGATCTGGTTGAAATCCGCGAGCGGATCGGAGCTGAGGCCGTCCAGCACATGGACCAGCGCACGCGTCCGCTGGACATGGCGCAGGAAGGCATGACCCAGGCCAACGCCCAGATGCGCTCCCTCCACCAGTCCGGGGATATCCGCCGCCACAAAAGTGCGGTGGTCGCGCTCGACCACGCCCAGGTTCGGCTCCAGGGTCGTGAAGGGGTAATCGGCGATCTTGGGGCGAGCATTGCTGATCACTGAGAGCAGGGTGGACTTTCCGGCGTTAGGTACGCCAACGATGCCGACATCGGCGATCAGCTTCAGTTCCAGCAACAGCCAGCGTTCCTCGCCGGGTTCGCCACGTTCGGCGATGCGCGGGGCCTGGTTGCGGCTGGTGGCAAAACGCGCATTGCCGCGGCCACCCCTGCCGCCACGCGCCACAACCACGCGCTGCCCCGGACGCACCAGATCAGCCAGTAGCGCACCTGTCTCGGCGTCACGCACTACCGTCCCCGGCGGGACTTTTACCACCAGATCGGCACCATCCTTGCCGGTCTTCCGGCTACTGCCGCCCCGCGCGCCATGTTCGGCTTTGAAATGCACCTGCCGCTTGAACGGCGCCAGCGTATTCAGGGTTGGCTCAACTTCCAGGATAACATCGCCGCCGCGCCCGCCGTCGCCGCCCGCTGGGCCGCCGAAGGGGACGAATTTCTCCCGGCGGAAGGAGACCAGCCCATCGCCGCCATCGCCGCTACGAACATAGATCTTGGCTTCATCAAAGAACATGGATTTACCACCAGGAGGGTTATTCCAGCGTGACTTTGGTGACCTTGCGCACGTCAAAGGTACCCGCCGCCGCGCGCTGCAGGATCGAAGTCAGGATTAACTGGGCGAACCGGAAGAAATCCCCCAGCCGGTCAATGCGTGACACATACAACTGAGCGAGTTGGCGATCGGCTTCATTCATCTCTGGCATGGCTGACCGCAATGCCTGGGTGTTTTGTTGCAGAATCTGCAGGGCGTGTTCCAGTTCGCGCAACTCGCGGCTGCTGAGCACATTGATGACGATCTTCCAGAAATCAGTTTCTGCTTCGTAGTACTTGCGGCGTTCGCCCCGCACCCAGACTTCACGCACGACTCCCATGTGCTCCAGGGTGCGCATGGACATGCTGACATTCGCCTTGGACTTCTGTAGTGCGTCGGCCAGATCGTCCAGCGAGAGCGGCTCCGGGCTGAGCAACAAAGCCCCATACAGTTGTCCCATCACTTTGTTGAAGCCAAAGTACTCAGCGAGTTTGCCCAACCCTTCCAGCATGCTGTCGTTGACGGCATGCAGGCTGTCCGCATCCCCGCTGCTAGCCTGAGGTTTTTGCTCGCTCATCCCTGTTCCTTGCGCATTAGCCCGCCTGAAGCCGCCAGACCAGATTCACCAGGACATACGCCGACCGGCGGCAGGTCCTGCTGGATACCTATACTAGCAGAATACCCTGCTGTTGTGCTATGGCCTATTCAAAGCGCAGGGCATCGATCGGGTTCAGGCGGGAGGCCCGGCGGGCCGGATACAGCCCGAAGAATATCCCGATCAAGGCCGAGATTGTGGTAGCCAGCAGCACGCCGCTGATGCTGACTGTGGCCTTGAGGTCTGGCAGCAGCGCGCCCACCAGAGCCGTGCCCAGCGCGGCCACAGCCAGCCCTGCCGCCCCGCCGACTGCCGCCAGCATGACGCTTTCCACCAGAAACTGCGCCAGAATGTCGCGTTGCCGGGCGCCGACAGCTTTACGCAGACCGATCTCCCGCGTCCGCTCGGTGACGGTAACCAGCATAATGTTCATGATGCCGATGCCGCCCACCAGCAGCGAGATACCAGCTATTACCCCCAGGAAGACGGTCAGCAGCGCTGTGATCGCGCCGAAGCTCTGCAGCAGGTCAGCCTGGGTCAGCACGACAAAATCATCCTCATCTCGAAAGCTGATCCTGTGTTCTTCGCGCAGAGTCTGGGTGATCTGCGCCACCAGGGTGTCGATACGCTTGTCGCTGGCTGCCTGCACAAAAATCTGCGATACAGGATATTCCCCGCTCAGCGTCCGGCCACTCTGCAGCCGCTGCTGGGCCGTGGTGATAGGGATGAAGATTACGTCATCTTCATCGCCGAAGGAAGCGCCACCATAGGCCTCCATGATGCCGATGACCCGGAATGGCACTTCTCCCAGCCGGAAAGTCTCACCGATGGGCAGGACGTCTTCCGGGAACAGGTTGCGGACTGTGGTCTGGCCGAGCACGGCCACCCGTGCACCAGCCAGCATATCGCGATCGTCAAAGAAGCGACCCAGGATCACCCGCCGGTTGCGGATGGCCAGGTATTCCGGTGTCGTGGCGCGGATGCGCCCGCGTGTCTGCAGGTTGGCGTAGGAGGCCGTCCGGGTAAGCCGCAGTTCGGGGACGACCATGACCGCCTCAGGTACGCGGAACGGATCGGAAAGTGCCGCGACATCTTTCTCGGTCAGTGAGGAAGCCGTAGTCAGACGGCTCATATCCGGCGGGCCGCCGCTGGCCGCGCCGCCCGTGCTGACCACTGATTCCGGCACCACGAAGACCAGGTTCGTGCCGATTCCCAGGAATTGCTCTTCCACAAACAGTTGGACAGCCTGCCCCAACGATACCAGCACAATAACCGCTGCCACGCCAATAGCGATACCCAGAGTGGTCAGCCCCGTCCGCAGACGGTTGGCAGCCAGCCCGCTGAGCGCAATTCGGAGGCTTTCCACAATCCGCTGCATGGCTGCCTCCGGCTATTCGTATCGTAGAGCGTCGATCGGGTTGAGCGCAGCGGCCCGGCTGGCCGGGTAAATTCCGAAGAACAACCCGATCACGGTGGAAACCGTGGTAGCCAGGAGAATCGCGCCGACTGTCACCGTCAGCGTCAGGTCAGGAATCAACGCCGAGCCAATCGTTGCCGCCAGGAAGCCCAGCCCTATCCCGATCAAACCACCGGTCACCGTCAGCACCACGCTTTCGATCAGGAACTGGAGCAGGATGTCGCCGTAACGTGCGCCGACGGCTTTGCGCAGACCGATTTCTCTGGTGCGCTCTGTGACTGTCACCAGCATGATGTTCATGATCCCGATCCCGCCCACTAGCAGGGAAACGCCTGCGATGACAGCCAGGAAGATCGTCAGCAGACCCGTGATCTCGCCCACCACTGATAGCAGATCGTTCTGCGAAAGCACGGTGAAATCTTCCTGGTCGCGGTATTGGATGCCGTGCCGTTCCACCAGAATGCGAGAGATTTCGTCAGCGGCGGTATCCATGCGTCCTTCGGAGACCGCCTGAACCGTGATGAAGGCAACCCGGTAGCTGCCGTCGCGCATTGGCGCCCGTGTCAGGCGGGTCTGGGCGGTACTGATCGGCACGAAAACGACATCGTTTTCATCGGCGAAGCCAGAACTGGGGCGCTGCTCCATCAGCCCGACGACACGGAAGGGCAGGGTGTTGATGCGGATGGTCTGCCCAACCGGATCGATACCTGGCCCGAAGAGGTCAGCTGCCGTCGACGCGCCCAGTATAGCTACACGGGCGCTGGTCAGGATATCGGTTTCTTCGATAAAGCGTCCGTACTGCGGATACCAGCCACGCACATCCTGGTACACCGGTGTAACGCCGGAGACGTTCATCGCGCTGTTGTTGCGGCCAGCAGCAACCACCGCGAAGACATCGTACTGCGGGGAGACCCGCAACACGCTGGGTGCCAGCAGGGGGTTGGCCAGCGCGCTGGCGTCAGCCATGGTCAGGGCCTTGACGTCGCCCGGCCCACCTCCCGGAGGTGTGGAGGAGAAGACAAAAAGCAGGTTAGCACCCAGCGACTGAAACTGCCGGGTGATATACTGCTCCACGCCCTGGCCAAAACTGACCAGAGCGATGACCGCGCCAACGCCGATCACGATGCCAAGCATGGTCAAGGCGGAGCGCAGCTTGTTGGCCAACAGGGCCTCTACGGCCAGCCGGACGCTTTCCAGCAGGTTCATGGCTTATGTGAATTCCTCCGCCGGCGCGTCATAGGTTTCGCGGAAGATATCTTCCAGTTCGGCCATTTCGGATGGGCGTTCCGCTTCCCCGGCGATCAGCGGCTGGCTCACGGCCCGGTCGGCGATGATCCTGCCGTCCCGCAACATAATTACCCGCTCGGTGTGGCGGGCCACAAACGGGTCGTGCGTCACAAAGACGGTGGTCATACCACGCTCGCGGTTAAGCTGTTGAAAGATGCGCAGCACTTCTATGCCGCTCTTGGTATCCAGATTGCCGGTTGGCTCGTCGGCCAGGATTATCTTCGGTTCGGTCACCAGGGCGCGAGCGATGGCCACGCGCTGCTGCTGGCCGCCGGAAAGCTCGCTGGGCAGGTGGTGCAGACGCGCGCCCAGTCCTACGGCCTCCAGCGCGGCCCTGGCCCGTTCCCGGCGGTTACCCGGTTTGGAGGCGTAGATCAGCGGCAGTTCTACCTGACGCAGGGCGGATGTACGTTTGAGCAGGTTGAAGTTCTGAAAGACAAAGCCGATCATCTCGTTGCGGATGGCCGCCAGCTGGCGATCATCCGCCTGGCTGACGTCTTTCCCGGCCAGGTAGTACTTGCCGGAAGTTGGCTGATCGAGGGCGCCAAGGATGTTCATCAATGTGCTCTTGCCGGACCCCGACGGCCCCATGATGGCGACGAATTCCCCTTCGAAGATCTGGAGCGTGATTCCCTGCAGGGCACGGACTTCGATGTTGCCCATCTGATAGATTTTGGTTACGTCGCGGATGTCGATGATCGCCAGTCTGCCCTGGGCATCCCGCGGGATTTCGTATTCAGTAATCTTCTGCCGGCCGTCACCTCTGAACATAGGACACCTGTACCCTCGTACCTCTAAAAGCCAAAGTTACTCAGGCTGTTACGCGGCAGTAGAACGATCTGGTCGCCGGCCTGCAAACCACTGAGAACCTCGCTAAAGGTCTCGTTACGCCGGCCCAGGGTCACCGGTACATCTTCCAGTGTACCGTCGCTGCGTCTGATGGTGACTGTGGCCTGTCCTGTACGCCGATCCAGCCGGATGAAACGGTTGCGCAGCCGCAGTACATCGCGGGCTTCATCGACGACCACGGCCACTGTTGCACTCATCCCGGCGCGGATTGGGGCGGTAGTCTGGTCGAGCGTGATCTCTACGCCGTAGGTCACCAGACCGGCAGCGCTGGTTGCCACCCGATCGATCCCGGTCACCCGGCCAGTCAGGATGGTATCGGGCAGCGCATCCACCGTGATCTCCGCATACTGGCCATCTTCCAGCAGGGCGACATCCATTTCATCGACGGCGAGGCTGACAGTAAACGCTGAGGGATCGATCAGTTCGATTGCCGGTTCGCGGCTGGGCGGCGGCTCGCCCGGCGCCAGGTTCATCTGCGCGACTACGCCGCTGAAAGGCGCCCGCAGGATGGCCTGCTCCAGCTGATAACGGGCCAGGTCTACCGCCAGGTAGGCAGCTTGCAGTTGCGCGTCTGCCAGCGCCAGTTCGATCTCGCCGGGGCCTTCCTCCAGGCGGGCAAGCTGTCCCTGGGCGTTGATCAGCGCTGCCTGCGCAGCGGCAATGTTGGCGGCATTAGTCGAAGCGTTCTGGGCCTCGAGCAGTTGCTGGGTGGCGATGGCAACATCGTACTCGGAGCGCGTCACAGCGGCCTCGTACTGGCTTGCGGAAGGCAAAGCCGATAGCGACAGCGGCAGATCGCCCGGTGAAGGTAGCGCGACAGGGATGCGACCGAGCAGTTCCTGCAGCTGTTCTTCCTGCTGGCGCGCACTGTCCCGCTGCAACTGGTTCTGCCACAGCTGGTTCTTGGCCAGTTCCAGTTGCAGGCGGGCGATTTCCACCATGTTGGGGTCGGGCGGGACACTGGCAGCGGCAAGTTGAGCGCTGGCGGCAGAGACCGCTGCCCGCGCAGCCTCAAGCTCCACCTCGCGCGGTTCCGCGGTCAGGGCGTCAAAGGCGATCTGCTGCAATTCCAGGGCCAGGCTGGCGTCCTGTAGCGCCAGTTCCAGTTGTTCGGTATCCAAGCGGGCCAGTTCCTGCCCGGCCTCGACGCTATCCCCCTCGGCGACAGCGATCGCGCTGACCTTGCCCGGCACCGGGAAGAACAGGTAAAGCTGCTTGATCGGGGCCAGCGTGCCAACGGCGCTGACGGTGACGATAATGTCCCCGCGCTCGACCACGGTAGTTTCCACTGCCGCTGTGGCATCCTGGTTGGCCTGCGCGAATGGTAGCAGCGACAGCCCGCGATCCATCCGATAGCGGGCAAAGGCGGCGGCCAGAATCGCCAGCATGCCAATAACGAACCAGTTGCGCAGACGCCTGTACATGCCTGTCAGCTGCCTTCAAATAGCGAGAACACGCCGCCCGCCAGGTCAACCGCGACTGTGTCGCCTTCCTCCAGCCCGGAGATGACTTCGCTCACGCTATCGTTCTGGGCGCCAAGCTGGATCGCCCGTTCTTCCAGGGTGCCATTAGGGAGGAGGACGTTGACGAAAGCCTGGCCCGTGGCGCGGTCAAGACGCACGAACAGGTTGGGGACGACCAGCACATCGCGCACTTCATCCAGAATGATGGTTGCTGCAGCCGTCATCCCCACCCGCACCTCATCGGGCGCATCCGGTAGCGCCAGGAGCACATCGTAGCCGATCACTCCATCGCGCTGGGTTGCTGTGGCGGCCACACGCTCGACAGTTGCCGTAAAGACCGTGCCGGGCAGCGCGTCAAAGGTTAGCTCTACCGGCTGGCCAACCTGGATGTTCACGACATCGATCTCGTCGACCCGAACCCGGATGAGCAGACGCGACAAATCGTAGAGGGCCATGGCCGGCAGCCCTCCCGGCGCAACCAGACTGCCAGCCTGAATGGCTACCTGCTGTACAACACCGGCAAAGGGGGCGCGGAGAATCGTGTCCTCGTAGGCCTGCCGGGCGCGCTGTAGCCGCAATTGGGCCTGGCGGACGGCGACCGCGGCCCGATCAAGCTGGGCCTGCGGCGGCCCCGCCTCCAGCAGACGCAGCTGGGCCTGGGCCTGCCCCACCCGCGCCAGAGCCGCATTGAGCGATTCCTGTGGGACGCCGCGGCGGAGTTGCTCCAGACGCAGCCGGGCGATTTCCGCGGCAAAGCTGGCGGCGCCCACCTGGGCCAGGCTGGCTTCGCTACGGTGCGCGTCACGCGAGGCCTGTTCAGCGGCATCCCATGCGGCCAGCGCCTGCTCATACTGCAGCTCGGCGGCGCGGATGTCCTCTTCGGTGACCGAGTTGTCGCGCAGGTCAACATAGGCGGCCCAGGCGCTGTTGACGTTCGCCTGAGCGGCGCTGATATCCCTGGGGTCAGGCGGCGCTTCAAGCTGCCGCAGGCTCAGTTCCGCGATGCGCACGCCCCACTGGGCCTGCTCAATCGCGATGCGCTGGGCTGTGTCGTCCAGCCGGGCCAGCACCTGCCCGGCTAACACAAACTGCCCTTCTTCCACCAGCACATCTGCGACTATGCCGCCAGTCTCAAAGCTCAACTGGGCCCCGCGCGCTGCTTCCACGACGCCGGTGGCCCGCACTGCTACCACGACACTGTCACGGACAATCTGCGCGGTCTGCAGGCGGGCGGTGGCTGTATTTCCGGTTGAAGCAGTCTGGCTGTTGCGAACCAGCAGATACGCGGCGGCAACCGCAATTACCAGCAAGACGATCCCCAGAATCCGACGCATTTACTGCAAACCTGTGTCCAACACATGCTGCCTGTAATCCGACCTACTATAACACGAACGGTTCGCCCTGGAGTGAGACGTGTATGAGAATAGCGCAAGAAACCTTTGTCATCTTGGACTTGAACAGTCCGATTGTTCTTCTGCGATGATAGTGGTAGGATATATGAGCTTTTTCACAAACACTGCGGCCAGGAGACACCCAGCCCATGACGCCCGAAATTCCTGACATCGTCATTGGTCGTTTGCCCATCTACCTTCGGGAGTTGACTTTGCTGCGAGAGGAAGGCTACGAAGTCACTTCTTCTCACGAGCTTGGCCAGCGTCTGGGTATCAGTTCGGCCCAGATTCGCAAGGACCTTTCCTGGTTTGGCCCCTTTGGCAAACAGGGGACCGGCTACGCGATTGCCTATTTGCAGGAGCAACTCAAGAAGATTCTGCACCTGGATCGGGAATGGCAGGTGGCGTTGGTCGGGGCGGGGGACCTTGGCCGGGCGCTGGCGCGCTATGGTGGCTTTGCACACCGTGGCTTTCGCATCACCCGCATCTTTGACAACGACCCGGCCAAGATCGGCAGCTACGTGGGCAATATCAAGGTGCTCAGCATCCGGGTTATGAAAGAAGAGATTGAGCGCATCGGCATCCAAGTCGCCATGGTCGCGGTACCCGCTTCTGCCGCCCAGCAGGTGACTGATGCCCTGGTGGCAGCTGGCGTCCGGGCGATTCTCAATTATGCGCCGATCGTCCTGGCTGTCCCGGAGGGCGTGCACGTACAGCACATCGATCCGGCGGCTCACCTGCAACACATGACCTATTACCTCGGTTGAACTGCCGCCCGAAGCCGGCGCGATGCCTGCTCTACCTGCTGGCTGGGCAACAACTGCTTAGAATCCCTGGGGCAGGGTCCGCAGCAGGGCCAGGTTGTTCAGGGCGCGCCCGGCCCCAACCGCTGTCGCCACGATCGGGTTTTCAGCCCGGTAAGCCGGGACGCCGGTATGCTGCGTCAGATACTGGTCAATGCCGCGCAGCAATGCGCCGCCGCCGGTCAGCATGATTCCCCGGTCAATGATGTCAGAGGCCAGTTCCGGCGGAGTGCGTTCCAGCACCGTACGCACCACCTGGGCGATCTCCGTCAGCGGCTCCTGAATGGCCTCGACTACCTCGCCAGTTGAGACGGTGATGGTGCGCGGCAAGCCGCCCACCTGATCCCGTCCCTGGATTTCCATCGTCATTTCCTGCGGCAGGTCTACTGCTGCGCCGATCTGGATCTTGACCGATTCGGCGGTTGGTGCGCCGATGACCAGGCTGTACTTGCGCCGGATGTAAGCGATGATGGCTTCATCCAATCGTCCGCCGCCGACCCGGACGCTATCGGCTACCACGATGCCGTTCATGGCAATGACACCCGCCTGGCTGATCCCACCTCCCAGGCTGAGGACCATGTTCCCAGCTGGGGTGTTAACGGGTAGCCCGGCGCCGATCGCGGCTGCCAGTGGCTCTGGAATCAGCGTGGCTTCCCGCGCGCCGGCCTGAATTGCGGCTTCGTGCACCGCACGGCGCTCGACACTGGTCACCCCATATGGCACGCTGATCCCGACGACCGGCTTGAACAGGCGTACCCGGCCCAGTACCTTGTCGAAGAAGTAGCGCAGCATGGCTTCGGTGACTTCATAATCGGCGATCACACCGTCGCGCAGCGGACGGACGACCTCGATGTTTTCTGGCGTGCGCCCCCACATGTCGCGCGCTTCCTGCCCGATAGCGACCACCAGCGGCGGCTCTTCCTCCACCGTTAGAGCGACCAGGGACGGCTCCTGCAGCACGATACGCTCATTCTCGTAAATCAAGACGTTGGTCGTCCCCAGGTCGACGCCCAGTCGCTTTGCAAACATCGCCATGTTGACCTCCAGCGGTCAGGTCCGATTCATTGCGCCTGCCCAGTATGGCCGCTGGGTTGGTGCAGGCGCGTACTCACCATCATCATTGTAAACGAAGAACTTCTTCAGGATGCCTCAAGTTAGCAGAGGCGCGGGAGATTCCGCCTGAACGAGGGGGCATGATACCGCAAACCGGGCGCATACTCCATAGCAGATCGCCGCGCCAACAGCAAGCACGCCCGGATTACGTCGTCCAGGCGTGCTGTGGCATGCTCAGGATGCAGCGCAGGCGCTAGCCTCCACGGTTCGCGCTATCGAACGGGCCGCTTGCCGCCTACGTTTTTTCGCCGTCGTCAGGGCGCAGGGTCACGGTGCCCGCCCGCGACTGGGCGCGGCGGCGGACACGTAACGCCAGTTCGGCGCGGCGCAGTTCCTGCATGATGATCGCTGCCTCATCCGGGGGCGGCCCCTTGCGCATCATTTCTTGGGCCGTGCGCCGGGCTTCCTCTGCCTTTTCCAGGTTGATTTCCTCGGCATGTTCGGCCATATCCGCCAGCACCACGACTTTGTCCGGGCGGATCTCGACGATGCCGCCGTAGACTGCCAGCACGTGCTCGGTGCCATGGGCCTTGATGCGCAACTCGCCGATGTCAAGGGTGGTCAACAGAGGCGTGTGGCGCGGCAGGACGCCCAGGACACCCTCCTTGCCTGGCAGGATGATCATGTCGGCGGCCGGTTCGTCGAGGATCAGCCGTTCCTGGGTCACAACCTCGATATGGATGGGCATGCTGTCCTCACTTTATCCTGATTTTTGCGCCTGCTCGTAGCGATCCAGGACATCCTGGATCGGCCCGGCCATGCGGAACATCTCCTCAGGGATGTGATCCAGCTCGCCATCCAGGATCATACGGAAGCCTTTGATGGTCTCGTGGATCGGTACGTAACGTCCCTCCCGCCCGGTGAACTGAGTGGCCACAAAGAATGGCTGGCTCAGGAACAGCTCCACGCGGCGGGCGCGGGCCACCAGTTGCTTGTCTTCGTCGGATAACTCGTCGATGCCCAGGATGGCGATGATATCCTGCAGGTCTTTGTACCGCTGCAGAACACGCTGCACCTCGCGAGCGGTGTTGTAGTGCTCCTCGCCGACAATCAGTGGGTCGAGAATGCGGCTGGTGCTGGCCAGCGGATCCACCGCCGGATAGATGCCTTTTTCCACAATCGAGCGTTCCAGGGCAATCGAACCATCGAGATGGGTGAACACTGCCACCGGCGCTGGATCGGAGTAGTCATCCGCGGGAACATAGACCGCCTGTAGCGAGGTGATCGAACCGCGCGTGGTGCTGGTGATGCGTTCCTGCAGATCGCCCATCTCTTGCGCCAGAGTTGGCTGGTACCCGACCGCGGAGGGCATCCGGCCCAGTAACGCCGAGACTTCCGATCCGCTCAGGCTGAAGCGGAAGATATTGTCGATGAAGAGCAGCACATCGCGTCCTTCGTCCCGAAAGTGTTCGGCCATGGTCAGGCCGGAGAGTGCAACGCGCAGGCGGACGCCCGGCGGCTCGTTCATCTGGCCGAAGACCATCGCTGTCTGGTTAATGACGCCGCTTTCGATCATCTCGTGGTAGAGCTGGGTGCCTTCGCGGGTGCGCTCCCCGACGCCGGCAAAGACGGAAAAGCCGCTGTGCTCGGTAGCGATGGAACGGATCAACTCCATGATGATGACCGTCTTGCCCGTACCGGCCCCGCCAAAGATGCCGGCCTTGCCACCCTTGCGGAATGGCGCGATCAGGTCGATGACCTTGATGCCGGTTTCAAACATCTCAATGGCGGTCGACTGCTCCTCGAACGATGGGGCAGATCGATGAATCGGGCTGCGCGGCGCATCCACCGGCGCGGGTTTGCCGTCGATCGGTCGCCCCAGCACATTGAAGATGCGGCCCAGGACGGCTTCGCCGACTGGCACCTGGATTGGCAGGCCAGTGGCATAGGCCGCCTGGCCACGGGCCAGGCCATCAGTGGCGTCCATGGCTACGGTACGCACCTGGTCGCCGCCGAGATGCTGTTGCACTTCCAGGATAAGGTCTTCCGCCCCGTCCCGCGGCACACGGATCGCATCGAAAATCCTGGGCAGCTTGTCCGGCGGGAACGCCACGTCCACCACTGCGCCCAGCACCTGTGTTACCACACCCTGCACTTCGCTCATCAAATGTTTCTCCTCAAGAATAGCAGTCGTCCCGCAGCGTCAGGTTCGGGCGCTAGCGGGCCGCCGCAGCCGTTTTCGAATAGGCTTCCTGCATATCGCGCACCACGGCTTCCGCCTGTTCGCGGAGAGCTTCCACACCGCCGACAATATCCAGGATTTCGCTGGTAATGGCCAGCTGGCGCGCTTTGTTGAAGCTCAATTGCAGGTCAGCAGCCAGTGCTTCGGCATTCTCCGAAGCGTTGCGCATGGCAATCATACGGGCGGAATGCTCGCTGGCCTGGCTTTCCAGGATAGCCTGGTAAATCTGGAGCTGGGTAAACCGCGGCAGTACTTCATCCAGGATTTCCTGCGCCGACGGTTCGTAAATATACTCGCGTCCCTCTGTAGTCACGGTTGGTTCGCGCTTGATGTACGTGTTGAGCACGGGGTTGTCCGTCTGGAATGGGCGCAACGGTAGCAGGTTGACCACCACCGGCTCCTGGCTAAGAGTGTTCTTGAAGTCGGTGAAAGCAATGAACACCTGGTCAGCGCGCCCAGTCAGAAATTCGTCAATGACTGTTCTGGCAATGGGGATCACCTCGGCGATGGTCAGTTCCGCTGGCAGGTGGCTGAACTGGGCGACGACCGGCTGACCCATGCGGAGCAGGGCATCACGACCCTTGCGCCCGACCGTGACCCACTGGACCGAGCAATTCTCCTGGCACAGGTTGCGGGCAAAGGTCGTTGCTACACGGACGATGTTGGTATTGTAGGCTCCAGCCAGGCCGCGATCGCCGGAAATCAGCAACATACAAATCCGGGTGGGGTTAGCCCGCACTTCCAGCAGGGGATGCAATGCCCGTCCCGCGCCTCCCTGGGAAGCCACGTTGACCAGCACCTCCCAGGCTTTCTGAGCATAAGCGCGGCTGGCCATGGCCTGTTGCTGGGCTTTGCGGGCGCGGGAGGCCGAAACGGCTTCCAGCGCTCGCGTGACCTGCCCGATATTCCTGACGCTCTTGATACGTTTGCGGATCTCGCGTACGTTTGGCATATCGGTGCCCCTTTAGGCCCAGGTGGCATTGAAAGTCTGAATGGCTTCCTTAAGCCGGGACTCAATTTCCGGCGTCAACCGCAGCTCAGTCTCGATACCATTCACCACATCCTGGAACTGCGCCTGCAGGAAGCGGATGAACCCTTCCTCCCATTCCTTGACCCGCGTCACCTCAATCTGGTCAAGGTAGCCGCGCGTCCCGGCATAGATCAGCACAACCTGGTCAACCAGCGGTGTTGGCTGGTACTGCGGCTGCTTGAGAATCTCAGTCAGACGCCGCCCACGCTCAAGCTGGCGCTGAGTATCTTTGTCCAGGTCAGAGCCGAACTGGGCGAACGCCGCCAGGGCGCGGAAGTTAGCCATGTCGATGCGCAGGCCGCCGGCAACCTGGCGCATAGCCCGCACCTGGGCATCGCCGCCCACACGGCTGACGCTGATGCCGGTGTTCATGGCCGGGCGGATGCCAGCGTAGAACAGGTCGCTTTCCAGGTAAATCTGGCCGTCCGTGATGGAAATCACGTTGGTGGGGATGTAAGCCGAGATGTCGCCGAGCAATGTCTCGATGATCGGCAGTGCGGTCAGGCTCCCGCCGCCACGTTCCTTGCTCAGCTGCGCCGCGCGTTCCAGCAGGCGGCTGTGCAGGTAAAACACATCGCCGGGGTAGGCCTCGCGTCCCGGCGGGCGGCGCAGCAGCAGCGAGACCTGGCGGTAGGCCCAGGCATGCTTGGAGAGATCGTCGTACACCACCAGGGCATCCTGGCCGTTTTCCATAAAGTACTCGCCCATGGCGCAGCCGGAATAGGGCGCCAGGTATTGCAGTGCGGCTGGATCCGAAGCGGAGGCCACCACGACGGTCGTGTAGTCCATCGCACCATACTTCTCGAGCGTTGCTACAGTGTTGGCGATCTCCCCGCGCCGCTTGCCGATGGCGACGTAAATGCAGTGCAGGTTCTTATCCCGCTGGTTGATGATTGTATCCAGAGCGAGAGCGGTCTTACCGGTCTGGCGGTCGCCGATGATCAACTCGCGCTGCCCGCGCCCGATCGGGGTGAGCGCGTCGATCACACGGACACCCGTCTGGACAGGGCGGAAAACGTTCTGACGCTCGATCACGCCGGGGGCGATGCGTTCGATGTTGTAGAATTCGGTCGCGTCAATCGGCCCCTTGCCGTCGATCGGGTTGCCCAGGGCGTCGACCACGCGCCCGATCAGGGCAGGGCCGACGGGCACCGAGGCGATCCGTCCGGTGGTCCGCACCTCATCGCCTTCCTTGATGTCGGCGTATTCGCCCATGATGATCACGCCGACCGACTCAGCTTCCAGGTTAAAAGCGATGCCCGGCACGCCGTTGCTGAAGCTGACCAGTTCGTTTGCCCGAACATTCGGCAAGCCGGAAACACGGGCGATGCCGTCGCCAACTACCAGCACATGGCCGACCTCGATAGTTTCAACTTCCGGTTTGTATTCCTCGATCTGGGCCAGCAACGACCTGGTGATGTCGCTGGTAAATTCCGTCATGCAATCTTCCTCCCGCAATCAGATGGGCTGCCTTAAGAGCGCCAGCCCCGCCATCGTCGGTACAAAAGACTCTTTCTGCGAATGCCGTTCCGGCTGTCGGGCCATGTGGCCGGTCAGTCCTCTCAATGGGCGCATCAAACACGGCCCGTTTGGGAAGTCTGTCACTAAGTCTACACTATAGGAGTGGTTATGTCCACTTCTGGCTGGCCAGTGCAGGCCATTTATGCTCTACCGGTTGTCGCCCAGATCTTCCGGATCGCGGCCACCCAGCCGGGAGACCTTGCCACCGCTGCCCAACGCCACGCTGCGCCGGTAGGCGGCCCAGATCGCCCGCGAGATCACGGTCCGCAGGCCGCCCTTTTCCAGGTGGTAGAGGGCTTCGGCGGAAGTCCCGCCGGGGCTGGTCACCTGGTTGCGCATGTGCGCCGGATGTTCGTTAGTCGCCAGCGCAAACTCGACCGATCCCCGTACGGTCTGGTAGACCAGTTTGGCCGCTACCTGGCGGGAAAAGCCCAGGTGCACCCCGGCGTCGATCATTGCCTCCATGAAGAGAAACACATATGCCGGGCCGGTGCCGCTCAGCGCCGTCGCCATGTCCAGGTAGTCCTCGTGATCGACGTAGACTTCTTCGCCCAGAGCAGAGAGAATGGCCCGCGCCTGAGCGATCTGCGGCTCCGGCACCTCATTCGTGGCGGTCCAGACGGTCATGCCCTGCCTGATGCGCGCCGGTGTGTTGGGCATGGCCCTGACCACACGCCGGATGCCCAGCCCGCTCATGATCTGGCGTATCGGTACGCCGGCCAGGATGCTCAGGACAAGTGCTCCCGGAGGCACCTGACCCAGCAATTCCGCCGCAACTTCCTCAAACACCTGCGGTTTGATCGCCAGGATCAGCAGGTCAGCTTCACGCGCTGCTTCGACGTTGCTGGACGTGATTTGAATGCTGTAGCGGGTGGCCAGTTCTTCGATTCGCTCGACGCGGGGATCGGCGGCCAGAATCTGGTCTGGCCTGAGCATCTCCCCGTACAGCAGCCCATGAATGATGGCTTCGCCCATGGTTCCGGCGCCGATGAAAGCTATGGTGAAATCTTCAAACACGGTTGCCCCCTGTTCCCTGGCGCTCGCTGACGCCTGCTTCTACTTCACATAATATCTGGAAAAGTGGCATCCCAGGCTGCGCCGAAGGCCGCCAGCCGGTCGGGTTGGACGGCAACGCCGGAGCCGACCCCGCGCGGCACATCGATCGTGCTGTCCGGGTTCAGCACAAAGGGTGGCTCGGTGATGTCCGGCGCGTAATAACGGTTGGTCGCGGAGAGATCGCTGGGCAGGGTCACCCCTGGCAAACTGGCCACCGCCAGGTTCTGCGCCCGGCCAACGCCGGTTTCCAGCATTCCCCCAACCCACAGCGGCACGCCTTCGTCGTAGCACACCTTGTGGATGGCGACGGCTTCGCTCAGGCCGCCCACACGCGGCGGCTTGAGGTTGATGATCCGGCAGGCGCCCAGTTGCAGCGCCAGCCGCACGTCGTTGGCGCACAGGATGCTTTCGTCCAAGCAGATCGGGGTTGCCAGCCGCGGCTGTAGTTTGCTGTGCTCGTAGATGTCGTCGTGACCAAGCGGCTGTTCCAGCATCAGCAGGTTGAAGCGGTCAAGTTTGGCCAGGTGGTCGGCGTCGTCCAGTGTATAAGCGCTATTGGCGTCGAGCATCAGCATAATGTCCGGGTAGGCGGCGCGCACCGCTGAAGCCAGTTCAATATCCCAGCCGGGCTTGATCTTGAGTTTGATGCGCCGGTAGCCTTCCTTCAGCCGCTTTTCGATAATTGCCAGCGTGTCATCGATAGTCGGCTGGATGCCAATACTGACACCGACCATCACATGCTCCCGGCGAGGGGCCTGCAATGGCCGCGCCGACCATAGTGTATCCGCCAGCGATTGGCCGGTTGCTTGCGCCCAGAGGTCCCAGAGGGCGCTATCCAGCGTTGCTTTGGTTAGCGGGTGCCCGCGCACGCTGGCCATCAGCCGTGTCCCGTCCGATGGATGATGCAGTGTCTTCCCCACCAGGGCGGGGATCAGGAACCTGGTCAGGATATGATAGGCCGTGCCAACGGTTTCGTAGCAGTAGCCCGGTTCCGCCGCTGCAGTGCATTCTCCCCAGGCCACCAGGTCGCCAGCGCGAACCTCCGCCAGCAGTACGGGACGTACTGCTTCCAGGCCGAAACTGGTGCGCAGCGGCTCTACCAGTGGCATCACCACCCGGTGCAGGCGGATCTGGTTAATGGTAATGGTGGTCAAGCAACAGCCTCCTTACAACGGGATTAATTCTGGTTGAAGCTACGATCAAACTTGCGCAGCGCTTCCTGGTGACTGCACACATAGAAGCTGCGCAGAAGTCCCTTGTAGGTCTCGTGCACGAAATCCGTCAGGATGAATCCCTGGCTCATGACCGTGATAAGCACGGCTCGGATATGCTCCCGCCATGCTTGCGCCAGCCCAGCGTCAGCCTGTTCGATCAGGTTGAGCCGGCTTGGGATTTCGATCAGGCCCAGCGCGCCCGGCGGCTGAAGGAAGTCATCCCCTGGGACGGGCAACAGGCGGTCATCAAACGTGGACGGATTCAGAATACACGTCCCACCATCCAAATACTGGGCCAGGGTCAGCGGCGCGCGGCCTTTCCTGATGCGTTGCAGTGCGCGTTCGCTGGTCAGCCACCAATCCGCCTGGACACGATCTCTCGAGGCGGGCACGCCCGCTGCCTGCGGTGGGACCGGGTAGTAATCCGGGTAGTACTGGTCAATCACCGCACCCAGCTTGCGCACGGTGATATGGGCGTACTCGCCATGCAGGGGATCGAAGACCCAGGTCATCAGACGGATGCCGCGCCGGGCGGCAAAGTGATACTCCGCCAGCTTCAGGTGGTAACCAATGCCCTGGTGGCGATAGGCCTCGTGCACGACTACCAGTTCCGAATTGAGCTTCAGGTTAGCCATCGCTGGCCGGTTTTCATCCGCGGAGGCGGCGCCAAGGGTGGCCACGGCGCCGCCGACGAGCTGATCCCCATCCCACGCGCCGAGTACCAGCCCGCCGTTGGAAGCGATAGAAAGCAACCAGTGGGGCTGGATGACATACTCCGGGCTGTTAGCCCAGACCTGTCGCTGTACTTCTGCCAGCGCGACCATCTCCGGCCAGGTGGTCAGCGGTTGGATCTGAATGTTGGTCATAATGCTAAATTCCTCGTGGCCGCCGGCGGCGGAACAGAAACCGGAACAGCTCCAGTTCGTACCGCCGTCCCGGCATATACGTTAAGAGTGTATCCTCAAAGCGAGCCGGCCGTATGCCAAACAGGTCGCCGATGGTGTCCAGAGCGGCTGTCCGGTGGCCGGCCAGGAGATCAAACCACTGGTGGGTGGCCGGCCAGCGCGGGAAGATGCGGCGGGCTACCCTTGTCAGAAAACGCAGCGTATACGGTGGCACCTGTATGATTATGCGCGGGGTATTGGTCACGCGCATGATCGTACGGACTACTTCGGTGAACGTGATGTATTCTGGCCCGCCGATCTCCAGCACGCGATCGACGGTGTCGAGATGGTCCATACTGGCCAGCAGGGCGGCAACCAGGTCCCGGATGTAAAGCGGATGCAGTAGATTCTCGCCTTCACCGGGTTGCAGGAAGATCACGGGGTTGGTCCTCAGCAACATGGCGATGTTGTTGGCAAAGCGGTCCTGCTCTCCGAATACAATACCGCTGCGGATGATGGTGTAGGGCACGCCGCTGGATACCACCAGGCCCTCGACTTGCCCTTTGAAACGCAGCAACGGGTATGCCGAGGTGGAGGCCGCGCCCAGGTGACTCATCACCACTATCCGGCCTACTCGCGCCCGACGGGTAGCCTCAAGCAGGGCGGCTGTGCCACCCAGATCGACTCGTTCCAGATCGCGGGGCCGCCCCCACCACTGAGCACTGGCCAGATGAAAGACGGTATGCACGCCGCGCAGGGCTTCACTCAAGGTGTCCGGGTCGTACAGGCTGCCATGGAAAGCATCCACCGCCAGGCCGGGCCAGGGAAGTTGAACGCTGCCCGGCGGCGCCTGGATCAGGATGCGAACCGGCCATCCGGCCCCGACCAGTGCAGGAACCAGATGCCGCCCGATAAATCCGGTTGAGCCTGTGACGAGAATCATGCGGGGCATTATAACACGCGATCTCGGACAATCATCAGGTGATTTGGGGCGGGGCGCAGATGGAGGAAGAGAACAGAAGGCCGGGGGCCAGGAAAGAACATGCGAGGTGCAGTAACGCGGCGCATAGGATACAGTGAAACTGTGCTGTCAATGATTGTCGGGCATGGTGGCATAGGGGCCATCGGAGGCAGCGGATGTGATTCCGGCGCTATGCGAGCACGAAGTGTGATGGGGCGCGACCAGGGCGATTGCATCAAATTTGTTCCAGTAACCGTTCAAGGAAGGTGATATCAAGGCCGGCCTTGAAGCGTTTGGTGCGGATACTCCCCTTGGAAGAGTCCTTTTTGATAATGTTGAGCGCCAGTGTCGCAAGATCGCCATGTTGTGGGCGGCGTGCCCGAGGCGGACCCGGGCATTGTCCTCTCTGAAGATGACGTCCAGGACCCAGTGAAGACTATTTTCAACCGCCCAGTGGAAGCGCGTGGCATCCAGGAGGGGTTCAGCCTCAGCGGGCAAGCTGCTGATGTAGTAGGCCGTGTTGAGCTCGGTCTTGTCTGGAAGTCGTCGCTCACGTTGCACCCGTATAATGGTCTGCAAATCAGTCCAACCCTCATAATTGCGGAGGTATTCGAAGGCCAGGGGGTCACTGATGGCCCAGCACCGCCGAATTTCGATGCGTCCATGGCCTTTATTGATGGTTTCGGCATAGCTGTGTGGCATCTGAGCGAATTGCACGTTGTCCGCATGCGCGAACCAGTCTTGAATGTCCTGGTGCAAGTGCCCCTGATTGTCTTTGACCCGCAGCACGTAGTCGGCCTTTTCATCGCGAATCGCCTGGGCGATCTTGGTTTGAGCACCCATCGCATCGACCGTGACAATACAGCCCGCCACTTTCAACTGGCGTAGCAGCGGCGGAATCGCCGTGATTTCATTCGATTTCGCGTCTGTCTTCCACTGCCCCAAGGCAATGCCGTTGTGCGTGGCCCACGCATTGACCATATGGATGGCGTCTTTGCCGAGGCTTCGGTTATGGCTGCGCCGTGCTGTCTTGCCGTCAATCGCAATGACTTGACCTCTACTCACCCGAAAGACCCCTTCCACCCAGCGCATGAACGCCGTCTGAAATGCCTCAGCATCCAACGCCGCGAAAAAGCGCCCGAACGTGTCGTGCGACGGTATCCCATGCGGCAGGTCGAGAAAAGTGTGCAACCATTCTTGCTTCGCTTTACCGAAGCTCTCCACATCCACCCAGCTCTCCGCTCCCGCAATAACGGCGCACACCGTTATCACGATGATATCGATGAGCTTGTGATCGCAACGCCCCTCCACTCGGGGATCGGGCAGGTCCCGAAAACTGATGAGTAAGCTGATCGGGTTTTCGTCTGACATAGTGCCTCCTGGTTAGAGGCATCCTATTATTCCCTATCAGCACTTTTGATGCGATTGCCCTGGGGCGCGACTCGCGTAACCGATCGGGGTTATATTTTGATGTATAATCTGGACTTCGACTCTGGTTCACACCGCCGGATGGGCCAGAGCCGGGTTTCCGGCAAGATGATTATTCCGGGAGGGAACACCCTGTGGAAAGACGTCGTGTGGTAGTGACTGGTATGGGCATTCTCAGCCCGATTGGCAACACAGTCAGCGAGGCGTGGCAGAACGCCGCCAATGGTGTGAGCGGCATCGACTATATCAAGCGCTTCAGCGTTGATGATCTGCCGGTGAAGTTCGGCGGCGAGGTGCGCAACTTCGACCCGGACGAGATCTTTGGACGGCGTGAGGCTCGCCACATGGATCGCCTGACGCAGTTTGCGATGGAGATCGCCCGGCAGGCTATTGAAGACGCCAGCCTGCAGGTGACCGACGATAATCGCTATGACATCGGCGTTATCGTAGGCACGGGCATCGGCGGGATCGAAAGCACCATCGAGAGCGTTTACCGGATCATCGAAAAAGGCTCACGCAGTATCAGTCCGTTCCTGGTTCCAATGATGATCCCGGATAGCGCCGCCTCCAAAGTTTCCATCACCTGGGGATTGCGCGGACCGAGCATGGCGCTTTCTACCGCCTGTGCTACCTCCAACAACGCCATCGGGGAAGCGGCGGAGATGATCCGGCGCGGGGCAGCAAAAGTCATGATCGCTGGAAGCTCGGAAGCCGGGCTGGTGCCGCTGGCGATGGCCTCCTTCAACAATATGCAGGCCATCTCCCGCCGCAACGATGACCCCAAGGGAGCCTCCCGCCCGTTTGACCGGGATCGCGATGGCTTCGTGGTCAGCGAAGGCGGGGCCTTGCTTGTCCTGGAGGATTTGGAGCACGCCCTAGCGCGGGGCGCTCACATCTACGGCGAAGTGCTGGGCTACGCCACGACTTCCGACGCCTATCATGTCACTGCACCGCTGGAAAATGGTGAAGGCGCGCAGATGGCCATGCGTAAGGCGATGGCGGACGCGGGCGTGACTATCTACGATATTGACTACATCAACGCACACGGTACCAGCACGCCGCTGAATGACCTCAGCGAGACCAACGCAATCAAGGCTGTTTTTGGCGAGCATGCCTACAATGTCCCGATCAGCTCGACCAAATCGGTTACTGGCCATCTGATGGGTTCCGCGGGTGCGGTGGAAGCGGTGTTGTGCCTGGAGGCTATCAACCACAACTTCATTCCGCCGACCATCAATTTGCATAACCCTCAGCCGGAGTGCGACCTGAACTATACCCCCAATGTGGGCGTCAGCGCGCAGCTTGATGTCGTCATGAGCAATTCCTTCGGTTTTGGGGGGCACAACGCTGTCGTGATCTTTGGCAGATTCACGGGCAATGGCCACTAACTTCCTCCATGCCCCCCGTTATGCTCACATTGTCGGCTGGGGCAAAGCGCTTCCGGAACGGGTGCTCACTAACGCCGATCTGGAAGCCATCGTGGATACTTCCGACGTCTGGATCCGCGAGCGCACCGGAATCCGTGAGCGCCGCATCGCTGGCGAGCACGATACGACTGTGTCGCTGGGATTCGCGGCGGCGCGCCAGGCGCTGGAGGTCGCCGACGTGCTGCCGGCGGAAATCGACCTGATCATCGTGGCGACCTCGACGCCTGAGCATATCTTTCCCAGCTCAGCCAGCCTGATTCAGGATGCGCTGGGCGCCAGCGCGGCGGGGGCGTTTGACCTGAGCGCCGCCTGTACCGGGTTTATCTACGCTCTCAGCATGGCGGCCCAGGCGATCATCTCAGGCAGCATTACCACGGCGCTGGTCATCGGATCGGAGACGATGTCCCGCCTTGTGAACTGGCAGGATCGCGGCACGTGTATTCTGTTCGGCGATGGCGCCGGGGCGGTGGTGTTGCGAGCCAGCGATATTCCCGGCGGCATACTGGCCAGTGTGCTTCACTCTGATGGTTCTGGCCGCGACCTGCTCAATGCGCCGCTGGTGGGCAGTCCTGATCCCGGTTTGCGCGGGAATGGGGAGGTGGCGCCGTTCAAAATGACCATGAATGGTCAGGAGGTCTTCCGTTTTGCCACGCGGGTGATCAGAGAGTCGGTCCTGGAGGTGCTGGAAAAGGCGGGCCTGACGCTGGCTGACGTGGACTGGGTGATTCCTCACCAGGCCAACGAGCGGATCATCACTCGCGCTGCCAAGAGTCTCGATCTCCCGATCGAACGCTTCATCATGAATCTGGATCAATACGGCAACACGTCTGCGGCCTCTATCCCCATTGCTATGGCGGAGGCTGCTGAGCGCGGCGATCTCAAGCCGAATGATACCGTGGTGCTGGTTGCCTTTGGCGCGGGGCTGGCCTGGGGAGCGACAGCGCTGACCTGGGGCGTCACGCCCCCGCCGGAGCAGGCTCGTCTCAATCGCTACCGGCGCGAGATGGCCTACTTCCTGGCGCGCCAGCGATCCAACCTGGTGCGGACTTTGCGGCGGTTGCTGTGGCTGGTGCAGCTTTCGCCCCTCCGCGATATCCTGCGCCGGTTGGACCACGAAGAACAGCCACCCATCGGAGGAAACGACCGGGGGTCTGCCCATTAGCCGGACAGACCCCCGTGGTGTTCTCTGGCCAGGATCGACTCAGGCTTTTTCCAGGCGGACGAATTTGCGCTTGCCCACCTGCAATACAACCGGCAGATCGTCCGGTGTGATCTCCACACTCACGTCATCAACCGGTTCACCATTGAGACGGACTCCGCCGTTCTTGATCAAACGCTTGGCTTCGCCCTTGGAGGGCGCCATGCCCAGCCGTTCCAGCAGATCGACGATCCGTTCTGGCGAGCCAAGACGCTCAACAGGCAGGTCATCAGGGATGCCACGTTCCTGGAACTTGCGGATGAAGTCCTCTTCGGCGGCCTGCGCTGCTTCTGCGCTGTGGAAGATGGTGACGATCTCCCGTGCCAGGGCCATTTTGACATCACGCGGGTGAACCCGCCCGCTGGCCAGGTCCGCTTCAAGCTGGCTGATCCGGCTTGGTGACCAGCCGAGTACCAGCTTGTGATAGATCGGCATGGCGTGATCCGGGACGCTCATGACCTTGCCGTACATATCTTCCGGCGGGGCCATGATGGGGATGTGGTTCCCCAGACTCTTGCTCATTTTGATCACGCCGTCGGTGCCCGGCAGACTTTCCCCCATGATGATCGCCACCTGGGGGCGCTGGCCCAGCGCCTGCTGGAGCTTACGCCCGGCGACGACGATATTGAAGAGTTGATCCTGCCCGCCGACCTGGACGTCAGTTTCCTGCGCCACAGCGTCGTAGGCCTGCATCAGGGCGTAAAAGAATTCATGGAGGTGAATGGCCTGACCGGCCTCGTAACGCAGGCGGAAGTTATCCCGCGCCAGGAATTGCTGCACGGTGAAATTGCTGGCCAGTTGGATGATATCGGCGAAATTGAGCTTGGACAGCCATTCGTCGTTGTAACGCACCCGTGTCCTGGCCGGGTCGAGAATTTTGAAGGCCTGCTGGGCGTAAGTCTCCGCATTCAGGCGCACCGTTTCCGGGGTGAGTTGCTCGCGGGCGCTGTCTTTATCCGAAGGGTCGCCGATCAGGCTGGTGAACGTCCCGATCAGGAACGTCACATCATGGCCCAGGTCCTGAAACTGGCGTAGCTTGCGCATGGTGATGGTGTGACCGAGGTGCAGGTCAGTTGTACGCGGATCGTAGCCACAATAGACACGCAGCGGCCGCCCGGTCTTTTCCGATTCGATCAGCCGCTCACGCAATTCCTGCGCCATGACGGCTTTCGTGTGTGGGTCGCCGTATTCTGTGCCCTGCATCAGGGTTTCGACTTGCTCGTCTATTGAAGGCCGAACCGCTACAGACATGTTTTTCGCTCCTCCGATCACTGTTGGCGAAACAGCAGTATTATACCACATGCCATCTCTCCCACGATGCGTGTGGGATTGTTGATTAGCGGAATCGGACGCCGGCCATTTCGCCAGGAGGTAGCGGCAAACCGGAGGACTGGCTGGCGTTTTCTGGCCAAGGCTGGCAATATCTGGCACAATGCATATCTTTATGACCGGAACCTGACTGTGGGTGTGAGGCTGGAAAGTTATGTCCAATGGGAAGGGGCTGCTTGCCCTGTGGGGTGTTCTGCTTCTGGTGCTCGGAGCTTGTCAGGCTGCGCCATCACAGCCGTTGCCACCGGAAAATGGCGTTTTTGCTGCAGCGACGCCTGCAATAGTGTTGATCGGCGCTGGTGCCAGCGCAACATCGACGCCGGCTGTTATCTCCCAGGCTGTTCCAACGCTGCCGGTACCAACGCCGGTGCCGGCAAATATTCTGGTTCAGCCCACGCCACGGCCTTCAGTCTCGGCGCTGGAGCGCATCCGCGCCGATGGCGTGTTGCGGGTTGGCGTCCTGTACAACACTCCGCCGATGAGTAGCCTGAGTGAACGGGGGCAGGTGGTCGGCTATGAGGCTGATCTGGCCCGCGCCATTGCCGAGGACTGGGGGGTAGAAGCTGAATTCGTGCAGGTGACGCGCCAGACGGCGATCGACATGCTCCTGGCCGGTGAGGTGGATGTTCTGCTGGCTGGCGTGGTGCATCGCCGCGAGGCGGAAGCCGACCTGGCTTTTTCACACACCTACTTTGCCAGCGGTCAGATGTTCCTGGTGCGCCAGGATTCCCCGATTCAGGACCTGAACGGGGTGATCGGGCGGCGGGTTGGGGTAGTGCAGGGCACAGCCAGCGAACGCGCCCTGGGGCGGGCCATGAGTGTGGAGCAATTCACCGTGACGCCGCAGGTCTACCTGACGCTTGACCAGGCAGTCGGGGCGCTGGGCAGCGGTGAAATCGACGCGCTGCTGGCCAACCGGGTGGAACTGTTGATGGCCATGCGTACGGTGCAGGAGGTGCGGCTGTTGTCCGAACCTCTGGAGCCGGAGCCGTATGCGGTGGCGATGCGCCGCTATGATGATGCGCTGCGCTATCTGGTCGATCGTTCGCTGCAACGAATCTACGCGGCGGGCAAACTGGATGAGATGCGGCGCACCTGGTTCCCCAATGTGACGTTTTCGCTGGAGATCCCGGTATGGGAAGGCGTGAATGATGACACACGCGGGTTGAACGACTTTGATGCGGCGCTGGTGTACCCGGAATCTTCGGTGATCGACCGGTTGCTGGCCGGGGAGCCGTTGCGCGTGGCCGGGCTGGCCAGCGAAGATACCCCGCTTGGCGGTCTGAACCTGCGGCTGGATATGTTCTATCGGGCGCTGGTGAATGAGCTGGCGGCGCGGTGGGGTGTGCCGGTGGCCGTGGCCCCGGAGTCAACAGCCAATGCGGCTGAACTGGTGGCTGGCGGCCAGGCCGATCTGGGTGTCGGGGTCAGCCCGAACTGGACCGGGCCGTTCGAAGTGGCTTACACGGCCCCGCTGATCCGGCACGGCGACCGGATGATGCGGCTGGTGAATAGCCCGATTGAGGGCTACGCCGACCTGCGCGGTGGGCGCTGGGTAGGCATCTTCGCCAGTGAGCCGGGAACGGCTGACCGGGTCAACGAACTGGCGGAAAGCGTTCGAACAGCCGTCAACATCTTCACGATCATCAATGACGAAGATGCTGTCTATTCCCTGACGGTTGACAAGAATGTGGATGTCGTCTTTGGCGACAGTCTGCGCCTGATCCCGCAGGTTGAAGCGAACCCGACCCTGGTCGAACTGACTGATCGCTGGTACAGCGTGGAGTACTATACGCTGGCCGTGCCGCGCCGCGACCCGGACTTCTGGGCGCTCGTTGAGGTTACGTTGCAGACTATGGCCGCTGATGGCACATTTGACGCCCTCTGGGAGCAGCATATGGCGATTGGCGATCCGATCGGCTTCGAGCAGTGGCCGGGTGACACTGACCAGTTTCAGGGCGTCCGGATCAGCGGGGAGTAGCTGCGATGGCGTATGGCCAGCATGGCGCAGGTATGTGCGACTTAGCGCCGGGGTCATTCCACGGGGATATCGGGGGGGATGGGTGGGTTGGCGGACCGGGCGGTTGTCTGCTGAGCCACGAACACGCCAAGCAAGATCAGCCCTGCGCCAACGACTTGCAGCACCGCTGGCGCTTCCCCCAGGAAGATGAATGCCAGGACGCTGCTGCCGGCAGGTTCTGCCAGGCTGACCAGGCTCACATAAGCCGCCGGGAGATGCCCCAGCGCGTAGTTGAATGACGAATGGCCGATAAGCTGGGGGATAACGGCCAGCATGAGCATCCAGAAGTATGCCGTCGGGCTGTAGTCTGCTAGAGAGCCGCCAGTCAGGGCGACGGCCAGCAGCAGCACGATGGCTGCTGTGCCATAGACCAGCCAGATATATGCCACCACGCTCAGGTTGGCCCTCAGGCGGCGCCCGGTGATCAGGTACAGGGCAACAGCAATCGCGCCGGTCAGGGCCAGCACGCTGCCCACTAGTGGCGCAGGTTGCGGGCCGGAGGCGCTGTTGTCCTCGGCCAGCGTGATCAACATGCCGCCGGCGAAAGCAATGATGATTCCGAACAGGATGCGCCGGTCGAATGCTTCGCGGATCAATAGCGGGGCCAGCAGGGCTACCCAGAGTGGGCTGGTAGAGACGAGTACCACGCTGATCAGCACAGACGTGTGCTCCAGCGATGTGATCCAGCTGGCAAAGTGAATGGCCAGGAAGCAGCCGGAGGCCAGCGCCAGGCTGTACCCGGCGAGAGAAAGACGACGCAGCTCTCCGCGGTAGCCCTGCAGAGCGACCGGAGTCAGCAATAGCGCGGCCAGTGACAGGCGGATGGCGGCAATAGTCAGCGAGGGGACGCCTTCCTGCTGGGTATAGCGGATAAAGAGCGACGCGGTAGAAGCGGCCAGCACGCCAATAGCCAGCGCAAGATAGGGTGAGGGTGGCCGAACTCTGCGGAGAGCGCGCATTTCTTACGCGTTTCTATCGTTCTATTTTTGACACATTTGGGATGATTTGGTTAGAATATGGTGTGGCTGGATGGTAGCATTGTGCTCAACCAATGTCAATTGGTTTAGAGGAGATCAGCAAAAATGGCTTTTGAACTTCCCCCGCTTCCTTATGACTATAACGCGCTGGAACCGTATATCGATGAAGCGACGATGCGGCTGCATCATGACAAGCATCACGCCGCTTACACCAACAATCTTAACGCTGCTATTGAAGGCACCGATCTGGCTAATCTGAGCATCGAGGAAATCCTGCGCAAGGGTGTGGCGGTGCTGCCCACAGCGGTACGCAACCACGGCGGTGGTTTTTATAACCACAATCTTTTCTGGCGGATGATGAGTCCACGGGGCGGCGGTACGCCCACGGGCGAGCTGGCCAAAGCCATCAACCAGACTTTTGGCGGTTTTGACACCTTTAAGGAGCAGTTTTCCAAGGCGGCAGCGACTCTGTTTGGCTCCGGCTGGGCCTGGCTTGTCTACGCCAGCGGCAGGCTAGAAGTCAGCAGCACTCCCAACCAGGACTGCCCGCTGATGGAAGGCAAGACGCCCCTCCTGGCTCTGGATGTCTGGGAGCACGCTTACTACCTGAAGTACCAGAACCGCCGTCCGGAATACATTGCTGCGTGGTGGAATGTGGTCAACTGGGACTACGTGGCGGAGCTTTACGCCGCCGCCAGGGGCTAACCGACGGGCAATCTGGCTCATAGTAGCCACAAGGTCAAAGTCCTCTTCCTGGCCGGGAAGGGGACTTTTGTCATGACTTTTGGGGAAGTTCGGAGCTTCAATTGCTTGCCACCGGGGGAGGGTTACTGGTATAGTGTTGCTTGAAGCTGAGCAAGCCCTCTTAAGCTAACTGGTGAGGAGAGAGGAAATGACTCACATCATCACGAGTCTGTGCCTGCGTGATGGCGCTTGCGTCGAGGTGTGCCCGGTCGAGTGCATTGTTCCAGGCTTCCCGGAGTCAGAGTGGCCCTGGTACTTCATTGACCCTGACACCTGCATTGACTGCGGTGCCTGTGTTCCGGAATGCCCGTTTGAGGCCATCTTCCCTGAGGAAGAAGTACCGGCCCAGTATACGATGGCTGCTGGCCAGGAACGTTATCCTTTCGGCGGGGAACGCTATACTGCCAAGGGTGGCGAGGTGGTGGATCTGACCGCGGACATCCAGCACAACTACGACTTCTTCTCGAAAGGTCCTGGTTACGACTCTGCCCCGTAAGGGGGGAGAGCCAGTTTGCCAGTTGCAGCATGAGAGACGCCACCCCCTGCGTGGCGTCTCTTTAGTTATCAGAAAGGGGGCGGAGGCGGTGCGATGCTGTCGCTCCCAGTGGCGATGGTCGAGGCGATGATCGCCCATGCTCGCCAGGTCTATCCCGATGAGGCATGCGGCCTGATCGGCGGGATCGGCACAGAGGGGCGGATGATCTGGCCGATCCACAATGTAGCTGATGACCCTATGGTGCGCTTCCGCATGGCACCTGACGAGCAGGTGCGTGCTCTTGCCGCCTTCGAAGGCCGGGGATGGGAGTTGATCGCCATCTATCATTCGCACCCGACTGGCCCGCCGCGGCCCTCGGATACCGATATCGCCGAAGCGCAGTACCCTGCCGCCTTCTACATCATTATCAGCCTGGCGGATCTGATTCACCCTGCTGTGACGGTGTGGACCATCCGCGATGGGCGGGCGCGGTCCGTCCTGTGGCAGGTCAAATCAGACTGATCCATGCTTATGGTTGCCGCGAGAGTGCATCGTAGCGCAGCCAGCTGTTGCGCTCCAGCAGAATCCCGGTGATAGCCTCGTTGTAGACGATGACATCCTTGCCCTGCCACAGAGGTATCAGGTCTACCCTGGCCAGAATCTCCTGCTGGATAGCATTGTAGAGTTCAGCGTGCTGTTGTTCATCCCGGGTCAGGCCAAGTTCCAGCAGCATGCGGTCAACCGTTGCGCTGCTGTAACCGGCTCCGGCGGGGATCGGGCTATCCGAGCGAGCCAGAGGGATGAGGTAGGCTATTGGGCTGGCAAAGGCCGGTCGCCAGCCAATGATGGCGCACAGGTATTCGCCGCGGTTAATGGCCCCGATGAAGGTCGGAGTCAGGCTATCGTTGATGGCTACGGTGGCGATAATCTCACTACTTTCGATGGCCCGGCGTATCTCGGCGGCAGCGCTGGCCATGCGGTCGCCATAAGCATCGGTGGCGATCAGGAGCGCGGTGCTGATCGGACGGCGGCGAGGGCGGTACCCCGCTTCACTCAGGATAGCGTCCGCTTGGTTCGGGTCGCGGACGGGAAAAGGTACATTGTCGGCCTTCAGTTCTGGCGGCAGTACGGTGTACAAAGGCAGGACAGCATCGCGCAGGCCAAGGCTGGCGGACGCTTCACGATCGACGAGAAGAGCGAAGGCTTGTCGGATAGCCGGGTCTTCAAAGGAATCCAGGCCGCTGATGCTCATCGGTGTATGGTTAAGCAGCAGATAGTAGGTTTGCAGGTTAGGCTGGTCAAGCCGGATCAGCGCCGGGTCCCGGGCCAGATGCGCCAGGTCCGGTTCGGCCAGAGCGCGCCAGGCGATATCTACCTCGCGGCTTTCCAGCGCCCGGCGAAGATCGATCGGTATGGCGTAGCGGCGCAGCACAACCCGATCGTTGGCTGGCGCCGGGCCACGATAGGCGGGATCGGGCATCAGGGTTATAGCGGTGTCAGGCTCAAAAGAGTCGATTCGGTATGGCCCGTTGCCGATCAGAGTCAACATGTCTTCCACCGCCAGTACGCTATTGTCCGGGTAGACAGCCGGATGCTGGGGGAAGAATTGAGGTAGCGCCAGCAGCGGCTTGATATCCGGCAGCGGGACCTGCAGCCTGATGGTCAGGACATTGCCCTCTTCTGCGGCGGCGCTGACGACATAGCGCCCGATGACATCCGCGCCTTCCCGGCCCAGGTTCAGGACACGGGTGATCGATCGGGCAAAGGTCGCGGCGGAGATCGGGGTGCCATCGGCGAAGGCGGCGTCACTGCGGATGGTGAAGTAGTGCTCCAGACCGTCGGCGCTGATACGGTGTTCCGCCGCCAGGGCCAGTTCAAAGTCCAGCGTGCCCGGTCGCTGGCGGGTCAGGCCGGTATAGAGATGGTTCAGCACTTCTACCGACGGCAGGTCAACGGCGGTGGCGGGGTCCAACGAGCGCGGAAAATCGGTCGTGCCGATCGTGATGGTCACGGGTGTTTGCCCGGTTATGGACGGGCTGCTCATTTCCGGCAGGCCGGACAGGATTGCCAATCCGATGAGCAGTGCAGTAGCCATTCGCTTCAGGTCGATCAAGGCTGAACTCCCGGTGGTTGATGGTGGACAGTTCTGGCGCTGTGGCCGGAGGTGATTCTACCACGCTGTTGTCCCCGGTACGGCCGGTGCGTTGGCCAGTCATTGACCGGGCTGGACGTGGTATAATGGCCCCGCTCGATCGTTGTGGAGGGTAGGATTCACGTGGCCAAGAAGCGCACTGCTAGGAATAAGCTCCTGAATTCCCGCTCGCGTCAGCAGCGTATTGCCCTGATCATCACCGCTGTCATCGCGGTGATCATGGTGCTGAGCATGATCATCTCGCTGCTTCCGCCGCCACCTGCAGGACTGCTCCTGCTAGGTTTGGGGCTGTAGCCGATGTCCATCATTGACATAGTGCTGGGCGGGCTGATCGGTATCCTAGCTGGTGGAATTGCCAACGCGCTGGCGGATTACCTGCCAGCGGCGCGTTTTGTTGCCGCCGGTGAGGCGGATGCTAGAGGCCGTCCGTTGCGCCCGCACTACCCGGACGGATCGGTTCGCCAGCCGGTCACCTGGCTGGCATTGCTGGCCTTTGCCGCCGGGCGGCGGGAATCACCGGGCGGGGCGCGGCTGGGATGGCGGCATCTGCTGGTAGAGGCCGGGCTGGGTATCGCCTGCGCTCTGATTGTGGGGCATTATGGCTGGTCCGGACAAACGCTTTTCAACCTGCTCGTTGTGGCAATCCTGGCGTTAATCACAGTCATCGACATCGAACATCGCCTGATTTTGCTGGCAGTGATTCTTCCGGCGTGTCTGGTGGCGCTGCTGAGAAGCTTATTCGCGCCACCCCCTGCCTGGCAGGATGCCGTGCTTGGCGGCGGGCTGGGCTTCCTGCTGTTCTTTGTGATGTATCTGGGCGGGCTGGGCTTTTCCCGCCTGATGCGGACAGATACAGTGGCCTTTGGCTTTGGCGATGTGTTGCTGGGAACGCTGAGCGGGATGCTGCTGGGCTGGCGGCTGATACTCCTCGCGCTGATCCTGACGATCTTGCTGGGGGCAGCGGGATCGCTCCTGTATCTGCTGAGCCGCTTTATCAGCCGGCGGCGTTACAGCCTGTTCACGGCGTTGCCCTACGGGCCTTATATTGTGCTGGCGACTGTCCTGATGATATTCTGGCGGGATGAGATCCGCGCCCTGCTGATCCGCTGATCTTACGGGCCATCAACTGCCTGTTCGATGATTCCGCTGCCCAGGCAACGATCGCCATCATAGAACACTGCGCCCTGGCCAGGGGCGATATCACGCAGTGGCGCATCAAAGCGGACGTGAACGCGATCGCCGGACAGAGGGGTAACAGTTGCGGTGGCAGGCCGGGCCTTGTAGCGGATCTTCACTGTCGCCCGCAGGGATTCCGCTGGTGGCTCCCCGCTAATCCAGTTCACGTCGCGGGCTACCAGCACGATCTTTCCCAGTTCGGCGCGCGTCCCGACGATCAGAGCGTTGCGGGTTGTATCCTTGGCCAGGACGTACAGCGGTTCGGCATAGCTGATGCCCAGTCCCTTGCGCTGGCCGATGGTGTAATCCGGCAGGCCGGTGTGCTGCCCCAGGATGTCGCCGGCAGTCGTCATGATCGGGCCGGGGCGGATGGCATCCGAAGCGTACTGGCGCAGGAAGCGCCGGTAGTCGCCGTCCGCCAGGAAGCACAGGTCCTGGCTATCGTGCTTGCTGGCGACGGGCAGGCCAAATCGTTCCGCCAGGGCGCGCACTTCTGCTTTGTGGTAGTCCCCAACGGGAAACAGCGCATGCCGGAGTTGCTCCTGTCGCAGGACGCTCAGGACGTAGCTCTGGTCTTTGGCCTCATCGATCCCTTTGAGTAACGCTATGCGCCCGTCGCTGGCGCGCCACAGGCGGGCATAATGCCCGGTGGCCAGGTATTCCGCGTCCAGAGCCAGAGCGTGGTTCAGCAGGTGAGTGAAGCGGATGTGCCGGTTACAGGCCAGGCAGGGATTAGGCGTTTCGCCGGAAGCATAGCCGTCGATGAAGCGCTGGACGATCTGCTGGCGGAAGACCTCGCGCGTGTCGAGGACATAAAATGGGATTCCCAGCAGGTCGGCCACACGGCGGGCATCACGCATTTGATCAGGTGTGCAGCAGCGGTTATGCGTATCGCAGACCTGGTCTTCGGCGACGAAGTCCTCCGCCCACAGGCGTAGCATCATGCCGACGACTTCATACCCCTGTTCGATCAACAGAGCAGCAGCGACCGAGCTATCTACGCCGCCGCTCATGGCAACGACGACACGCGGACCGGGCATCAGCCAGCTACTCCCAGCTTGCGGACGCGCTCAACTGCATCCGGGATAACTTCCAGAGCGTAGTCGATATCTTCGTCTGTGGTGTGGCGGCCAACGGTCAGGCGCAGGCCACCCAGCGCCCAGGTGCGGTCGAAGCCCATGCTGAGCAGGACAGCAGACGGCTCCGGGCTGCCGACCTTGCAGGCGCTGCCACTGCTGGCGGCGATGCCCTTGAGATCGAGATGCATCAGCAGGGCGTTGCCATCGACATGCTGAAACACGAAACTGGCATTGTTGGGCAACCGTTCGCGGGGGTGACCGGTCAGTTGTGCATCCGGCACACGGGCCAGAATGCCGTCGATGAGCCGGTCGCGGAGTTGCTGGTAACGGGCGTTGTATTGGGTGGCTTCCTCGTAGGCGATTTCCAGGGCGCGGGCCAGCCCAACGATAAAAGCCACGTTGTGTGTCCCGGCACGCCGACCGTTTTCCTGCCCGCCGCCGCTCTGGCTGGGGGCCAGGGCGATGCCGTTGCGAACGTAGAGGGCACCGATGCCCTTGGGACCGTAGAACTTATGGGCGGAGATCGCCAGCAGGTCAACGCCTAGGGCCTGCACGTCCAGCGGAAGCTGCCCGGCAGCTTGCACGGCGTCGGTATGCATCAGCGCGCCGTGCTGGTGCGCGGTGGCGGCAATGGCTGCCAGCGGCTGGACAGTGCCAACCTCATTGTTGGCGTACATCACGCTGACCAGCGCCGTATCCTCCCGGCAGGCGCGAGCTACGTCCGCTGGATCGACGCGGGCATGACGGTCTACGGGGACCTGGGTTACGGCAAAGCCGAGCAGTTCGGCCAGCTGGCGAGCCGTCTGGGTGACGGCGCTGTGCTCGACCGGAGAGGTCACCAGGTGCTGGCCGCGACCATCCCGGCGGGCCATCAGCATAGCCCCGCGCAGGGCCAGATTGTCGCTTTCCGAGCCGCAACTGGTGAAGACGATCTCGCCCGGTGTGCAGCCCAGAATGCGGGCGACGCGCTCTCGCGCGTCCTCGACCGCCTGCTCCGCGGCGCGACCGAAGCGGTGAATGGAGGAGGGGTTGCCGTACGTTTCGGTAAAGAACGGGAGCATGGCGTCCAGCACCCGGGGGTCGACAGGGGTGGTGGCCGCGTAATCCAGGTAGACCATACGGCTGGAAGACATGGCTGACTCCATTCACTGATTCACGCAATTATGCTGATTGGCATCTATTTTACCGCAGCGATCGCTCTATGACGATGATCAGCCAACGTTGGTGGCAAGTCGCATTGTGGGGAGTACCACGGCGCACTATAATCAGCACCGTTTGCAGGCAGCTTGCGCTTGGCGGCAAAGACCATGGCCAGGGTTCATACGTGGCGGTTTCGCGTGCGGTCCTACGAACTGGACGCCCTGCGGCACGTGAATAACGCTGTCTACCAGAACTACTTTGAAGAAGCCGCCACGCGGGCCAGCGCGGAGGCAGGCTTTCCGTACGACTGGTACTTCCGGCAGAAGCGCGCCTGGGTGATTCGCCAGATGCTCATCCGCTACATCGCTCCACTGCGCTACGGGGATGAGGTCGAACTGCGCACATGGGTATCGGATGTGCACCGCATCTACAGCCATCGGGAGTACGATCTGCGCCGGGCTGGTAGCGGCGAACCGGTTGCCCGCGGGCGGGCCAAGTGGGTCTACGTGAACCTGGAGACAATGCGCCCGGAACGCATCCCGCCAGAGGCGGAAGAGGTTTTTGAGCCTACTGGCGAGCTGGAAGACCTGCACATTCGCCTGCGCGGCGCGGAGGAATTCCTGGAGAGCTACCGCTACCAGACCGAGCGGCGAGTGCAGCGCTACGAGCTTGATCCAGCCGGGCACGTGAACAACGCGGTATACCTGCGCTGGTTTGAGCAGGCGATGTGGGATGCGTTTGAGCGTGCCGGCTGGCCGCTGGAGCGCATCATCGACAACGGCCTGGGAATGGTGCAGGTCGGCCATGAGGTTGACTATTTGCGCCCGGCTCTGAATGGCATGAAGCTGCGCATTATCAGCCAGCCAGTCGCATTGAGCCGCACACGTGGTGCGTGGCTGCACGAGATCGTTGAAGCTGGCAGCGGCGAGGTGCTAACGCGGGACTATTCGGTGGGTGCGTTTCTGGACTTGGCCACGGGCAGGCCCTGTGCGCTGCCGGGTGAAATTCGGGGGCCATTGCTCAGTGGTCCGGATGGGAAGGAACCGGCCAACAGCGGGGACTAGACAGGTTGGCGGCCGGCGGCATATGCAGAGACGCCGGATGGCGTATAGGTTTGCGCGCACAGGCGCGCAACTAGACAGCATACAGGAGAGAGCAAGATGACAATTATCGAATCAGTTCACGCTCGGGAAGTTCTTGATTCCCGCGGCAATCCTACTATTGAAGTCGAAGTCACGCTGATGGATGGCTCCTTCGGGAGTGTGATCGTGCCCAGTGGCGCTTCTACTGGCGAGCATGAAGCCGTCGAATTGCGCGATGGCGACAAGGCGCGCTATGGCGGCAAGGGCGTACTGAAGGCAGTCCAGAATGTCAATGAGACGATCGCTGAGGCTCTGGTTGGCCTGGACGCGCTGGAGCAGAAGAGCATTGATCAGTACTTGATCGAGCTGGATGGGACGCCCAATAAGAGCAAACTGGGCGCGAATGCGATCCTGGGTGCGTCGCTGGCGGTGGCCAAGGCTGCGGCGGATAGCGTAGGACTGCCTCTGTACCGCTATCTGGGCGGCGTGTATGCGCACAGACTGCCGGTGCCGATGATGAACATCATGAACGGCGGCAAGCACGCGGCCAACAGCACCGACTTTCAGGAATTCATGATCATGCCCGTTGGCGCGCCGAATTTTGCGGAGGCCCTGCGCTGGTGTTCTGAAGTCTATCAGAGTCTGAAGAGCGTGCTCAGCAAGAAGGGGCTGCGCACGACGGTTGGTGACGAGGGTGGGTTTGCCCCCAGCCTGCCGACCAATGACTCCGCAGTTGAGGTGATCCTCGAGGCGATTGAAAAGGCTGGCTACAAAGCGGGTGAGCAGATCTTCATCGCTCTGGACCCGGCCGCCAGCGAGATTTATGAAGATGGCAAATACCATCTCAAGACGGAAGGCCGCAGCTTGACCGGTGAGGAAATGGTCGCGTTCTGGGCCGATTGGGTGGCCAAGTACCCGATCATCTCGCTGGAAGACGGCCTGGCGGAAAACGACTGGGAAAACTGGGCGCGGTTGACGGCGCGCATTGGTGACCGCGTTCAGGTGGTTGGCGATGACCTGCTGGTAACTAACCCGGAGCGCGTGGCGCGGGGCATCAAGGAGAAGTCCGCCAATTCGCTGCTGTGCAAGCTCAATCAGATCGGGACGCTAACCGAGACGATGGCAGCCTGCGAACTGAGCTTCCGCCATAACTGGACGGTCGTAGTCAGCCATCGCAGCGGCGAGTCTGAGGATGCGACCATCGCTGACCTGGTGGTGGCGCTGAACGCGGGCCAGATCAAGACCGGTGCGCCGGCGCGGTCGGACCGTATCGCCAAGTACAACCAGCTTCTGCGCATTGAGGAAGACCTTGGTGACGCGGCGGAGTACGCCGGGTTCAACGCTTTCCCGAACATCAAACGCTTCTAGAAGGTTGCACACCCGTAGAAAGCAATGCGAGGGCGCCAGTCGTGGCGCCCTCATTTGCTGTTTATGGAGGTTTGCGGCTCGATCAGCCGCGATATGGATCGGTGTCAACAAACTCAAGCGATGGTTCGGCGGCAACACGACTGGTGGACGGATAACGGCTACCAGCGCTGCCCGCGGCTTCGGCGGCTATCGGTTGGGCTGCGGCGCAATATGGGCACTGCATCCAGGCAAGTTCCAGTATCCGCCCGCATTTGACGCAGGACTTGCGCAACGTCGTGTGGCAGTGCGGGCAGACATGCCACTCCCGATCGGTCGGACGGCTGCAACCGGGGCAGATGGGCTTTTCCTCGATGCTCTGGAGCAGCGCTTCTTCTTCCAGCGAGCGTTCGTAGGCCTCGGTCAGGGTTTCCTTGGGGCGGAGCAGCAGGTAGATCACCAGCCCTGGCAGAAACAGGACGGCGACGAGAAGGGCAGCCGCCAGCGATGCCAGGCTATCGCGGGAACGCGCCCGGTGATCGCGGTACGTCCACAAGATCAGCGCCAGCCAGAAGGCGGCAGTATACATGCCCAGCAGGGTGATAATGACCAGGGCAGCGTTGCTCAGCGTAGCGGTGTCCACTGTCAACCCGACTCCCTCTCTTGGCAATTCGGTCTGTTGGCCTGGAGTATAGCTGCAGGCAGCAGCAGCGGCAATTAGCCGCTATACTTACCCGGCTGGTGCAGCTTCCGGCATCGTCCCCGCCAGCAAAGCCACCTCGCTCAGCAGCACCTCGTATTCATGCCCTGAGGCGTAGAATTTGACGCTGGAGATGGCTACCGGTCGCTGATCCTGTGGCAGGAGCTGCAGCAGATTGCCAGAAGTGTAGGTGTACCAGGTATCTTTGTTGAGTTGTTCGTGATCCTGAGCGCACGTATCGCAGCGCAACGGCCAGCCTACCGCCTGATCGTAGCGGGTGTAAAAGCCGTGAATCCACTGCTGCTCCTGATCGTATTGGTTGCGGTAGCTGATCACGATCATAACCGGGCACTCGCTGCCACGCTGGCCGCAGGTGCTGAGCATCAGTGGCCGATCGCGGATCTGCATGGTCGCCCGCAGTTCAAGATAGTTGTATTGCGTGACCGGCAGTGGATCACTGATCGTGTTGAGGTACTGCAGGCAGCCAGTCTCCGCGTGGTTGTTGGCGGGCTTGCCTGGCTCTTCGACGCGGGTGATGTGCATCACCGAACGACCATTGATGATCTCGCGGCGGTAGGAGCCTTCGGCGGCGGTCGTATCATCACGCAGGGTGTAACAGCCCCACTCGGAGGACAGGGATGGGTCGGCGGGGTTGAAGGTGTCAAAGCTGCCATCCGGGAGGAGGTCGACCAGCGGTTGCTCCACCAGAATGGCGTTGGTTTCCGGTTCAATACGGCCGGTCATGCCTTCGGCGACATCCCGCGCTTCGTGGGTCAGGTTGATGATGACGACCTGCCCGGAGCGGTTGAACACCGAGAAGCGGTTAACTTGGCTGGTCAGGCTGTAACGGCCTGTGTTGCCCATGCGGATCAAGCCGTAAGGGGAGTGCACATCAAACAGGATGCGGCGGGGCAATTCCGGCACAATATCTACATCGATGTTGCCCTGGAACTGGATGGTGATGATGTAGGGCTGGCTGCTGAATTCAAAGCGCGGGCGTGTGGCGTCCCCGACGGTCAGGCTGCTCTCTCGATGCAGTGTGATTGAGGCGACTACTTCGCGGGAATAGGGATCGACAAAAGTGATGTATCCCTGTGAGGAACTGTCGGTGACCAGGTAGCTGTCCCGTCCGACGATACTGGACGAACGCACAGCCTGCAGACCTTCACCGGGATTGACTCTCACGCTGACGGTGTTGCGGCTTACATCCAGCGTGGTGATCAGAGAGACGGATGAGTCAAACAGGAACCAGTTGACTCCCAGCAGGAAGGCCGTTGTCAGCAGGCAAAAGATGGCTAGCGAGATGAACAACACCGTCCACGCCAGGCGGCCTGGATCTCGAAGCATCACACGCGCCTCTCAGTCCTCATAACCATAACGAACTTCAAAGCCTCTATAGCGATGGGTGGCCGGTAGCCATTGTACGTCAACCGAAGTGACCTGCGCTGAAGGAGAACCGCGGTACAGGAATTGGAGCAGCCGTTCCAGTTGTTCCCGCGGCCCTTCAGCGCAGACTTCCACCGTGCGATCCGGGCAGTTGCGCACCCAGCCGGTCAGACCAAGCGTTGTGGCTTCCTCCACCGTGTAGGCGCGGAAGTTGACGCCCTGAACCCGGCCATGAACTACCGCCCGCAATTGCTCGTACCGTGAAGAGTCCAACGCTCACCCTCCTGCCGGTCAGTGCGGTACAGCCCAGGCGGATCGTTGCGACCTCCGCTGCAAAGGAGGGATGTTCCCGCCGGGTGCCCTCTGACGGGCCGAAGGAATTATACTCGGTGCAGTCGTTCTGCCCAACGGGCCGGCGACAGGAGAACTGATCGACGATTCCGGCGGTTAGCGGAGCGAGAGACTAGCGACAAGAAGCCGGGCCACGAGCCAGGTCTGTGACGCAGCAGAATGCGTCCGGTCAGCGGGCGGTGTATGTCACCTGCACAGAATACTCCGAATCGCTGGCAGCCTTTGCCCGCAGGCATTCAAGACGTAGTGAGCAGACGCAGGAGTTGATCGGCGATGATCTGCGGGGGCGTGCGGTACGCGAAGATCATGCGCAATTGTCCTTCCGCGTCAACCAGGAAGGTGGACGCGGTATGGGCGACCAGATACTCGGCCTGTGTCTCTGGAACATCCTCCAGCTCGTAATAGACACCAAAGGTGTCTGTAGCTTCGTGCAGCGCGGCCTCATCACTTGCGGTCAGCCCGATGAAGGCGGGGTTGAACTGTGGCAGGAAGCTCGCCAGCCGTTCAGGGGTATCCCGGCGAATATCTACGCTGACGAAGACGAAGTGCACTTCCTGAGCTGATTCACCCAGGATGCGGGCAACCTGGCTCATTTCGGCCAGGGTCAGCGGACAGATGTCCGGGCAATGGGTGTAACCGAAGTAGAAGAGGGCGGGTTTGCCAACCAGGTCGCTTAGACGTGTGGGTTCCCCGGCTTGATTGAGCAGGGTGAAGTCCGCCAGTGGACGGGGCGGTTCGACCGGCTCTCCGCCGGGTGGTGGTGGAGTCATGGTTGGCCCGGCCACCAGTTGATCGAGCGCCGAACAGCCGGTTAGCGCCGCCAGGGTAATGATACTCAGCAGGGTGAATGTCAGGCCGCGCCGCCGCGCTACTCTCTGCATCGTCTTCCTCCCTGCTACGGAGCACGGATTTCCGCTTCGATGACCAGTTGCTTGCCGGAGGCGAATGTCAGGGTGAAGGACAGGTGCTCCCCGGCCATGAGATGGCGCTGCAATCCAATGAGCATCAGATGGTAGCCACCCGGTTCCAGGATGACCTGCCCGCCGGCGGGAATTTCCAGGCCATCAGGCAGGGGGCGCATCCGCATCACGTTGTCCTCCATCTGGGTGGCGTGAATTTCAACGGTAGTGGCGGCATCTGTGGCTACCCTGAGCAGGCGATCTGCTGCATTGCCGGTGTTCTCGATGACCATGTAGGCCGCACTGACGGCGCCGGAATGAGCATTGTCTCCGCTATGGCCGCTGGTCTGGGTTGACGATGCCTCAGCGGCGCGCGCCCAGGCGTCGCGAACGGCCAGAACGCTCTGACCGGGGCTGCAGGCAGCCAGCAGGGCCAATATGGACAGGCGAAGCAGCAAGCGCAGTGCCGGCATAGATGGGTTCTCCTCTTGGTCGTAGACAGGCGGCATGGCAAAGCGCTGCCGCCCACTGCTATTGATGCTATGGCAGGTGAAAAGGTTGCGCGAAGATAACCATAACGCCCCTGCCGGGTCAGTTCTGGGGTCGACAGGGGCGCTGGGATCAACTGGGAGATGCCTAGTTAGTAAACCACCCGGACGGGCGTCCCGACCTCCGCGAAGTTGAAGAACCAGTAGGCTTCATCGGTGGGCAGGTTCACGCAGCCATGGCTCATGGGCCGGCCGAAGTTGTTGTGCCAATAGGTACCATGAATGGCGTAACCGGCATAAAAGTACATCACCCACGGGACACCTGGCAGGTAGTAGCCGGGACCGGACATTGTCTGGGAGGTGAGCTTCCAGTACACGTTAAAGTCGCCGGTGACGGTTGGCGTGCCGGGCAAACCGGTCGATACGGTGACAACTCGCAGCAGTTGCCCATCCTGGTAGGCATAGATACGCTGGTCGCTCAGGTCCACGATGATCTGTTTGCCGTTAGCCACGGTTGGAGCGGGGCCGCTGGGCTGGCCTAGCGACGGCTCAAAGTAGGTGCTGGCTGCAGCGCTGCCGCCCGCCGGGATAACCAGCGCCTGGCCGACCAGAATATGGTTGGGGTCTACCAGGCCGTTAGCCTGGGCCAGGACGGGCCAGGAGAGGCCGTAGCGCCGCGCGATGGCTGAGAGGTGCTCGCCGGGCTGGACGATATGCGTGCGTGCCTGGCCGGTGTCTGGCGCAGTAGTGACGGTGGGGGCGGGGGCGGCTGGAGGCGGCGTAGCGCCGGAAGCTGCGCCAGTTGCTGCTGTCATGATAAGCAGTTGCTGGCCGACCAGGATGCGGTTGGGGTTGGCAATATTGTTGCGGGTGGCGATATCCTGCCAGGAGACACCGTACTGCCGGGCGATGGTGCCCAGCGTCTCGCCGGGGCGGACGACGTGATAGATGGGCGCTTCACTGGCAACCGGAAGACCCGGCGCAGCAACTGGTTCTGTGCCAGCGGCAGGGATGATCAACGCCTGACCGGCGTAGATTTGATTGGGGTTGGCGAGGTTATTGGCGCGGGCCAACGCATCGACGGTGATGCCATAGCGCAGGGCAATCCGGAAAAGAGTCTCTCCCCGGCGGACGATGTGCTGGTTGCCCTGAGCCGCAGCGGGAAGAGCCATGAGGATGAGTAGCGCCGTTAATGAGAGCAGCCACCGGTTAAGACGCAGGACAGTTCTGTGTGGCATCATCCGTTCTCCTCAAGTGCAATCGTGCTTTCGACACTCTAAAGTTACGATCGTCTGAGGCACGAGTCAAACAGCAAGTTTTTGCCTGGCCAGTCCAGGCTTACTATAATGAGCCAGTCGCTACTAAGCTCTCAAGCACTGATTTTACGCGTTTTCCGCTGCCCGGCTAGCCTGGGGTTACTACCTGGCCGGGCAGTACAGTTACCTTTCTGTTGGAGGGGGATTAATCTGCTGCCATAGCCTTTCGCAGTGGGACGATTCCGGGCTTGTCGGTTAGAGGGATACTGTGAAGACACTGCTGCGCATCCTGCGCTATACACGACCTTACCTGTGGGCGATGATTCTGGCTTACCTGGGAATCATCGCGACAGCCGTGCTGTCGATTCTGGTGCCACGAATTCTCGAAGATGTCATTGACATCGGGATCGAGCGTGGCGACCAGGCTTTCATGCTGCAGGCCGGCCTGCTGGTGGTGGGGCTGGGGGTGTTGCGCGGCGTAGCGGGTTTTCTGATGCGCTATTTCAGCGAGTGGTTGGCTAACAGAGCCGCCTATGACATCCGCAACGATCTTTACGATCATGTGCTGCGCCTTTCGTTCCGGTACCACGACACCGCCCAGACCGGGCAGTTGATCACCCGTGCCATCAGCGATGTAGATGAAGTCATGCGCTACCTGGCCTACGGGATGATTGACGGTCTGAATATCCTATCGCTGACGATAGGGGCTACCGCGATTATGTTTGCGGCGAATGTGCCGCTGGCACTGGCGGGGTTGGTGCCACTGATCCCTCTGGGGATCACAGCCTGGCGCTTTGGCTATCTGGTACGCACCCGCTTCCGTACGGTGATGGATAAGCTGTCGGTGCTGGGAGAAATCCTGGAAGAGAACCTGATGGGTCTGAGTGTGGTACGTGCTTTTGCCCGCGAACCGCACGAGTTCCGGCGTTTCAGCGCCGCTAACCAGGACCTCTATGATCAGCGGCTGCATCTCATTGGCACCTGGGGGACCTATCTGCCAGCCATGAGCCTGATTGTGGGGTTGAGCACGGTGCTGGTGCTGTGGCTGGGGAGCTGGCTGGCGGGGCAGCCGGGCAGCGGTGTGACCACAGGCACGGTAGTGGCCTTCAACGCGTATGTGTTATTGCTGGCGCGTCCGCTGCAGAACGTCGGTTTCGTGATTATGCTGACCACCCAGGCGATCGCCAGCGGCGACCGCGTCTTTGAGGTGTTGAACGCGCCGGTTGAGATCGCCAGCAAACCAGACGCCCTGAAACCGCGCCTGGAAGGCCATGTCCGGTTCGAGCATGTCAGTTTCCGGTACACGGACAGCACTCCGCTGGTATTGCAGGACATCACCCTGGAGGCCCATCCAGGCCAGGTGATTGCTTTGCTGGGAGCGACCGGATCGGGTAAGTCCACCCTGGTGAGCTTGATCCCGCGCTTCTACGATGTTTGCGCGGGGCAGCTGTTAATCGATGGGTACGATGTCCGCGATCTTGATCTGGATGCGCTACGCCAGCAGATCGGAGTCGTCCTGCAGGAATCGCTGTTGTTCTCGACGACGATCCGGGAGAACATCGCCTTTGGCCGGCCCGACGCCAGCGAGGAGGAGATTGTGGCAGCGGCTAAAGCCGCTAACGCGCACGGCTTCATCATGGCGTTCCCGGAGGGGTATGATACGGTGGTGGGCGAGCGCGGCGTCACGCTTTCCGGTGGTCAGCGCCAGCGAATCGCTATCGCTCGTGCGCTGCTGCTCAACCCCCGCATCCTCATCCTGGATGATTCTACCAGCAGCGTTGATACCCAGACGGAACATCTGATTCAGCAGGCCCTGATCAAGCTGATGGCCGGGCGCACAACCTTCGTGATTGCCCAGCGTCTGACTACCGTTCAGCATGCTGACCAGATCGTGGTGCTAGACCAGGGCCGGATTGCTGAGCAGGGCACTCATCAGGAGTTGCTGGCGGCGGGCGGTCTGTACCGCGACATCTATCATCTGCAACTGGAAGATCAGGAGCGCTTGCGGCGTGAGCTGTTGATGCTCGGTCAGGCGGGGTAGCTGCCTGCAGTTGCGGCGGGCAACGGAACAGGAAAGCAGTAGCATGAGCGCACGTGATTCGGTGGATAGCGACTTCAGGGGGTTTGACCGCAATGTCGCCAGCCGCCTGGCCGCATACCTGAAGCCCTATGGTACTGAACTGATCAAGGCCTTCGGCTATATGCTGCTGGGGGTAATCAGCAGCCTGGCCGGACCGGTCGTGATCGGACGGGCGGTGGATGACGGCGTCCGGCAGGGGGCGCTGGACATGGTGACGCTGTACGCGCTGGCCTATCTGGGCATGCTCGGCGTGGGTATGGTGGGTATGCGTGGGATGTTCAACACCATGGCCGCGGTAGGGCAGGGGATTATCCGCCAGCTTCGTAATGAACTGTTCGCTCACATTCAGCGATTGTCGCTGTCATTCTTTGCGACCTATGAGACAGGCCGGTTGATCTCACGCGTCATCGGGGATGTCAATGTACTGCGGGAGATGATCACCTTTGCGATCATCGGTGTTTTCCGCGACCTGCTGACGCTGGTGGGCATCGTGATTGTGATGCTTACAATCAACGCCCGGCTGACCATCGTGGCTGCTGTGGTTATCCCGATCATGCTGGCCATCGCTAATGTCTGGCGCGTCCATGCCCGCAAAGCATATATCCGGCAGCGCACGGCTGTGGCTGATGTTAACGCTGAGCTGGCTGAGAGTTTCAACGGGGTGCGGGTCATCCAGGCTTTTGCTCGCGAGGGCTACAACAGCCGCCGTTTCCGCCAGCAGATCAACCGCGAGAACCTAAACGCCGGGATCGCTACTGCGGTGATCGCCGGGCTGTTCTTCCCAACGATTGAGATGATCGCCGGCGTGGCAGTCGGCGTGCTGATCTGGCTGGGCGGTGGACTGGTGCTGGAGAACGCCCTGACCGCCGGGACGCTGGTCACTTTTGTGCTGTATATTGAGCAGTTCTTCTTTCCCATACGGATGCTGGCCCAGCGATACAACACCTTTCAGGCGACAATGGCCGCCGGGCATAAAATCTTCACCCTGCTGGACACGCCGGTGGAGATCAGGGACGCACCGGATGCCTATGAGTTGCCGCCAATTCAAGGGCATGTCCGCTTTGAAGACGTCAGCTTCAGCTATGATGACACCGTGGAAGTGCTGCACGAGGCGACGTTTGAAGTACCGGCCGGGACGACTGTCGCTCTGGTGGGGCATACAGGCGCTGGGAAGAGCACGATCGTGAACCTGCTGCTGCGGTTCTATGAAGTTGATCAGGGCCGGTTGTTGATCGACGGGCATGACATCCGGCGGGTGACCCAACAGTCGCTGCGCCGGCAGATGGGGGTTGTCCTGCAGCAGACCTTTCTCTTCAGCGGCACGGTGATGGACAACATCCGCTACGGGCGACTGGAAGCGACCGATGAAGAGGTCATTGCCGCTGCGCAGGCGGTTGGCGCACATGACTTTATCGTGGCGCTGGAACATGGCTACCAGACCGAGGTTCAGGAGGGTGGGGCGCTACTTTCGGTCGGGCAGCGGCAACTGATCGCTTTTGCCCGCGCCCTGCTGGCCGACCCGCGCATCCTTGTTCTGGATGAGGCGACATCCAGTGTTGATACCCAGACCGAACGGGTGATCCAGGAAGCGCTAGCCCGGCTCCTCAAGGGGCGCACGGCATTTGTGATCGCCCATCGCCTGAGCACCATTATCAACGCTGACCAGATCATCGTGCTTGATCACGGGCGAATCGTGGAGCGCGGGACGCACGCCGAGTTGCTGGCCATGGGCGGTCTCTACCGCAACCTGTACACCATGGCTTACGCAGACCAGGAGGAGGCAACCCAGGCTCCCGATTGACCTGCTCCATCCAGGGGACAGGGCAGGCGTGTCAGCATGAGGGAGCAGCCCGCAACGAAAGATGAGATCGGGAGGTCCGGAGACCACAAAACTGGCAGGCCAGGCTACCAGGAGGCCGAGATCAGGCTGATGGGTGGTGTTACCGCTGGAGCCGTCAGTCAACCGTTAGGAGCAATCTGTGCCTAAGCGCCAGGCCGCTTAAGCCATGCCGACCCGTTTTTACGAAGATTTGAGACTTGACCCAAAGAATATTCTACCAACTGAATAAAGACCATGATGATTGAGAGTTTTATATGTACTACTAAGCTTCTTGGCGAACAGTTTCCAGATAGGCATTGACCGTATCAATGGGGCGCTTGTCCAGATTGCGATAGCCGTGATGCGGACGCTGGGTGTTGTAGTGACGCAGCCAGGTGTCCAGGTCCTGCTGTAGCGCCTCCACCGTCTCGTAGAAGGTAGTGCGAAAGGCTGAGTGAAAGAACTCGTCCAGCACCGTGCGGTGGAAACGCTCGACAAAGCCGTTGGTCTGGGGTCGGTGCACGCGCGTGCGCCGATGCGCGATGTCGTTGAGCGCCAGATAGACTTCGTAGGGATGGCTGTCCGTGCCGCAGAACTCGCGCCCATTGTCGGTCAGCACCGCCGTGACCGACAGGCCGCGTTCCCGGTAAAAGGGTAAGGCGTCGTTGTGGAGCACGGCCACCGCCGCTTCGGGCTGCTGGGAGGTGTGCAGGAAACCGAAGGCATAGCTGCCGTAGGTATCCACTACCGCATGGAGGTAAACCTTGCCCACTCCTTTGAGCCGTCCGACGTAGAAGGTGTCGGCGCACAGCAACTCGCCGGGGCGACTGCTCTCCACGTGTCGTTCGCGAAAACACGGATTGGCCTTCTCAATCTGCGCTACCTGTTCAGCGCTCAACTCGATCGCCTGCTGCGCTGCTTGCTCTTCTAGCTTGAGCAGGCGCTCGTACTTGCTGCCCATGCCGTGCTTGATCAGAATGTTTTGTACCGTCGGTGAGCTGACCGACACCCCTTCCAACTTGAGCGTGTCACTCAGCCGCGTGCAGCCCCAGGCCGGATGCGCCAGGCTGAGCGCCAGGATACGTTCCACCACTTCCGGCGGCGTGGTGAAGGGATGGTCCTTAGGGATCGGCGGCAAGTCCTTCAGCCCCTCCAGCCCATGCGTCTGGAAGCGCTGCTTGTACTCGTAGAACTGGGTCCGTGACATGCCACGCTGACGGCACGCTTCACTCACATTGCCCAGTGCCTGCGCCAGCTCCAGCACACTCAACCGTTGGCGTGCTACTTTCTCTTCGGCGGTCATGGGTCTCTCTTCTTTTTGCTGCTGCTATTATCGCTCATATCTGTTCGGAGAGAAACCTAGCTGTACACATTAGTGGATTATAACGGACCTTGTAACTATAATCTCGAAAAGCCTCGTCTAGCCCACAAGAGGATACCATATGACGCGCATCCTTCCTTCTCAGCAACGATTCACAACAAGGGCAATTCTCCTCCCAAGTATACTTCTCATACAAGCCATCTCCCATCTGACTCTGCTTCACCCGTCTGCCCACTCAGGCCAGCTGGCGATCCCCTGGTTATTAAACCAAGGGCTAATGTTATTTGATCAGGTAGTTGAACAACATGCACCCGGTGGCTCACTTCTAGTAGCCCTTTTTCAACAATTACTACCGCTACCTCCGCTAACTACAGTGCAGCTGCTAAACCTAATTCTTGTACTATCGATGAGCTTGTTGATCTATGTTCTTACCTTTCAGCTGGAAGGAAGGCACGCAGCAGTATTTGCACTCATTTTCTGGACAATATGGGAGCCTGTCTATAATAACATCTTGTTTTATTACGATGCGTTAGTTGGCCTGTGCCTCATCTTGGCAACCATAATCTGGCTGAGGCTGAGATACCATGACCGAAGTTTTATAGCGCCTATGTTAGTAGGTTTGGTACTCGGCGGAGGGACATTGTTTAAACAACATGGCTGGATAAGCGTAGGACTGTTTGGGACATGGCTAGTATGGAATGAACGGAACCGAATATTCCCGTATCTCTTTGGTGTTTTGCTACTTCCTGTGATTTGCGTAATATTCTTTGCGATTCAGGGTCACTTGGAGGCCTATCTATATTGGAATTGGACATATAACTTGGCAGGATTGATGCCAACAGGCGAATTCAGCGGTGGTTTCTTACGCAAACTACTATTTACTGCAATTTTGGGGCTAAGCTATGTGGTTTTAGTCCTGCGAATGAAAGGTCCAGAGCGTTCTGTCCGTATACTGGTGCTGTTAATGGGGTTGGGAGGAACAACAACCCTGATTCCCCGAGGCGATGAATATCATGTTATGGGTGTACTGCCCATTGTGTCAGTTATAAGTGGTTCAGTTCTGAGTTGGATCATACCCTCGAAAAAAGAACTCAGCGATTGGCTACAGACAGGAGATCCAAAAACATCAATATTGTACGGTATTATGGGAGTTGTTGCACTGGCTTGGTCATTGACGATTGTTGCGCCTTATTTTGGTCCCAAGACAACACCTGCACATGACGAATTCTTACCACTGGCACAAGAGTTACGTACAATAAGCCAGCCTGGAGATACTTTGTTCGTGCTACCCGAAACGGATAGTACGCCCCAAATTCACTTACTGACGGAGATGCTTCCTCCTGGCTTATGGGTGAAGGGTTGGGCGTGGTATTTTGAGGCGCCGGGCGTAACCGAACGTTTACTCAATGAATGGACGCAATCTCCTCCAGACTACGTTGTGATATTTCCAGACCTGTTAGGTGCCGGCGCACCAGGCATTGTCCCATTGGTAGAGTTTGTGAACGCGAAATACGCTCAAGTAGGGGATGTGATAAACGTAGATTATCATGGCCCTGCGGTCATTTACCAATATCTTGACACCGTCAGACCATGAGCTTTCGACTGTTCTCTATAATGCGAATAACTATGAACACTTTCGGTGATGTCAGTAAGCTTCTGTAAAAAGGGGAGGCGTGCGCTATCCTTTTGAAATAGCGAATTCCAAAGAAAGAGAGCCACACGCCATGAATCAGAGAATGGCACCGAGCCAGCAGATCAAGCAACAACTGAGCAGCTTTTTGCAGGAGAGGCTCACGAGCAGTGAGGAGCAATCTGTGCCTAAGCGCCAGGCCGCTTAAGCCATGCCGACCCGTTTTTACGAAGATTTGAGACTTGACCGGCAGTAGACGAGCACTACTGCAGCTTGCAGGTCGCGAAATCCCTCTGGCTCCACCACATTTCTCATTGCCTTTACGGGTACTGTATGGGGTCAGGTTGCCCGTCGCTCCCCTTTCCAGTACAATCCCTCGCTAAGCCATACTGGGGCGTGCTTGCCTGCTGGCGCGACACGGGTGATGGCCGGCAGCGCTGAACGGTGAGATCACGACTATGATCGTTCGGGCTTTTCGCCTGACTGACAAACTCGGCAATGCCCTGCTGAAGGGGCTGATCTGGCTCAGCGAGGCCATTGTTGGCTATGCCTGGTTACTGGGCAGCAGCCTGGCTGCGCTGGTGATGGCGATTCTGGCAGTCGCCGCTTTTGTCGCTCAGGCGATCCTGACGGTGCTGAAGGTCATTGCGGCTGTTCTGCTGACACTATGGCAGATTTTGCTGCGGGTAACCGGGGGCGAGGCGGGTGGTTGGCCGTCCGCCTTGCCGGGGCGTCGCGCTGAAGGCGCAGAGGCGCGGCGGCTGGATAGCATGTTGCGGCGGGCGGAAGATCTCAGCGAAACGGTGGTGCTGGTTGAGGATCCGCTGAAGGCCCGCAACCGGACTTTAAGCGCGCTGCTGGTGGTCGCGCTGGCGGCGGTAGTGGGGCTGCTGATCTGGGCGACATCGCCCCGGGGCGATGTGCCGGTTATCCCGCCGGTGATCATTGCGCCGGCGGCAGGCGAGACCAGCCCGGCAGCAGAGTTCACACCGTTTGCTACGGCGGTACCCACCGTAACGCCCCGCCCGGAAGCGCTGCGGATCGGCGGCAGCCTGGCTTACACGGTACGCGATGGCGGGCAGGATGACATCTGGATGACGGTAATCGGCTTTGAGAATCCGGTGCGGATTACTGATCATCCGGACGATGATCGCGATCCGGCCTGGAGTCCCAATGGTCGCTACCTGGCCTTTGCCTCCCATCGTGACGGGAACTGGGAGCTGTATGTCCAGGATGTGCAGACGGGAACGGTCACGCGCCTGACCTATACACTGGGTTTCGAAGGTTCGCCGGCCTGGAGTCCGGATGGGCAATGGCTGGTGTATGAAGCCTACAACGAGGACAACCTCGACATCTATATCATCCGCGTGGATGGAACGCAGGGGCCGATCCGGCTGACTTACCACCCGGCTCCGGATTTCTCGCCAGCCTGGTCGCCTGGCGGACGGGAGATCGCCTATGTTTCCTGGCGGGAGGGCAACAAGGATATCTACATCCTGTCGCTTGACGATCCTTCCGAAGACCTGGCCCGTAACCTGACAGCGACACCCGATCTGCACGAAGACCACCCGACCTGGTCGCCGGACGGGCTGAGCCTGGCCTACAGCGCCCGCGTGGATGGCCTGGAAGCGGTTTATGTGCTGCCCGCGAATGGGGTAGCAGGGCAGGAGCCGGAACTCATCGACCGGGGGCGGATGCCCGCCTGGGCACCGGATGGGGGCAGCCTGGTCTACGCGATCGATCAGGGCAGCCGGACGCTGATTGTGGCCGGGATGTATCGATCGGTCGGTATGGTCACGCAGGCCGTAGCGCTACCCGGTCGGGGCGGCAGCCCTACCTGGACAAGCTGGCGGCCACAGATCGCACCACCCGGCCCGCTGGCTACATCCCAGCTGCCGTATACCGAGCAAATCACTTATGCGCAGGCCGAGCCGCCTTACTATCGGCTGGTGTTGCTGGGTGATGTACAGGCGCCGAACCCGTACCTCAGTGACCGGGTCAATGATTCGTTTGCGGCGCTGCGGGAGGCTGTCCTGCAAAAGACTGGCGAGGACTACCTGGGGAACCTGGAGGATGCCTTCTGGCCGCTGGATCGGCTGCCGGAGCCGGGGCAGGAACGCCTGAACTGGCACCTGACCGGGCGTGCCTTTGCCCTGAACCGCAATCTGATCTATGGCTTTCCGCCGCCTTTGGAGATCGTCCGCGAGGATGTGGGGGTCTACACATTCTGGCGTGTTTTTGCCCGCGCGGCGGTGCAGGATGGGCAGCTGGGAGAGCCACTGCGCGAACTGCCATGGGACTTCGCAGCGCGTTCCGGCGGTGATGTCAGGGCTTACGAGGAGGGTGGACGCTACCGCGGGGCGATTCCGGCGGGCTACTATGTTGACCTGACCCAGTTGTTTGCCGATTACGGGTGGTATCCACTGCCAGCGGATCGCAGCTGGCGCTATAACTTCGGTGGTGTGCTGTACTGGGAAGCAGTCAAGACTGACGGGCTTAGCTGGGAAGAGGCGATGCTTGAGATCTATGGCAGCGACGAACTGAATGCCTTCCTGACGGCGCCCACGGCTTTGCCGACACGCACTCTGGCCCCGCCGACGCCCACCCCGGCCCCGACCCGTACGCCAACACCTGTGCCGCCTGATCAGGGGGCGGGGGAATCGGGATAGGAACGATGCCGCTGAAGACACGCCAATCCAGCAATATTCAGGGCGCGCTCCTGCTGCTGGCGCTGGTCGGTGGGGTGGTGTATCTGGCGTTGCGGGAAGCGCCGCCTTCCTATGAGGTGGCGATTCCCGTATCGAACGGCACGCCGACAGCTTCCCAGCCCTCCTGGCAGGAGGTGCTTCAGCAGCAATTTGTGGCGGGTGCTACAGCGCTACCACAGGCGGCCTTGCCGACCGCTTCCTACGCACCACCGACCCTGGAGCCGACCGATCCGGGGCTGATCATCGCGCTGGAACCGACGCAGCTTTTCGGCACGGTGGTGCCCACGAATACACCGCTGCCCCCTCCGCCCAGCCCGACATACATCGGACCGACACCAGTTCCGCTGGCGACAACCAGTGGGGTCGAGGTGGTGAATGTCACGGGCAGCGAAAGACGCTGGCAGCCGCCCCCATTGCCGCTGCCGATTTCCCGCGATCCACGGGATCATTACTGGCTGGCCAGGCCGGTCGATTCAAGCGCTGTCAACTATGCGCTGTTTTACTACTCGTATGGCTCGGACGGCCCCGAAGATGCCTGGCGGGTGCATCATGGCGTGGATATGCCAAACCCGATCGGGGAAAGCGTGCGTGCTGCCGGGCCGGGCACAGTCATCTGGGCAGCAGATGGCTTCCGGGTGGAATTGCCTGACGGTAGCATCGCCGAGACGACCTATTCCTACGGTAACACTGTGCTGATTGAGCATGACTTTGGCTACCGGGGTCAGCCGATCTACACGCTGTATGCCCATCTTTCGGCCATCCTGGTCACGCGTGGGCAGCGGGTGCAGACGGGCGACATCATCGGTCTGGTCGGGGATACGGGTGTCGTGACCGGTTCCCATGTGCACTTTGAGGTGCGGGTCGGGCGGAATAGCTGGTATGCCGTGCGTAATCCGCTGCTGTGGATGGTTCCCTACGTTGGCCATGGCGTGATTGCCGGGCGGATCATTGGGCCGGATGGGGAATTGCTGGATGATCAGGATATCTCGATTATCGACCGCCGCACCGGGCGGGTGGTGCAAACAACGTCGTCGTATGTGCGGATGGACATCAACAAGGATGGCCTGCCGGACGTAGTAGCAGATGACGCCTGGAATGAGAACTTTGTGGCCGGCGATATTCCCGAAGGGCAGTATCAGGTTGTGGCCCGCATCGATGGTACGCGGGTGGCCCGGTTAGTAGAAGTCTACGAAGGCACCACGACCTTCGTGGAACTGTCTCCGCCAGAGCAGGCCACGCCCCAGCCCGCGTCTGATGGGACAGGCTCCTGAAGGCGTGGGGAGGGGATTCGTCAGGATATTGTCAGGCGGTCATCCCGCGCAGGCATAGCGTGGCACGTCTTCACGGGTTACACTCTGGTTGGGGATCGTCTGCTGTAATGAAGTGGAAGATCGCTGAGTTTCGAGCGAATGTCTGTTAAGGAGGCTGGTTCTTGATGACTCAGTTGAGACAACCGATCCGCCTGGTGGCGGCTATAGTGGTTATGGTTGGCATGATGCTGTCGATCTCCGGGGTGTTGCTGGCCCAGGAGGGGACCCGGCAGCTTTCCGCTGGCGTTCCTGTGACCGGGGCACTGAGTGGCGAATCGTTTGCCCAGACCTACTGGTTTGATGGCGTAGCTGGCCAGACAGTCACACTTTCTGCCTCGACGGCGGTGGAAGGGTTGGACCTGGCGTTGCTGCTGACTGACGCTGCCGGGAATCCTCTGGCGCAGGACAGCGATCCGCAGACCGCTGGATCAGCGGAGATTGCCGGCGTCCAGCTGGAGGCGAGCGGGCGCTACTACGTCACTGTGTTACGGATGACCGGCGCTGCTGGCGAGGAAACGGGTGAATTCTCGCTGACGCTGGCTACTGAAAGTGAGGAGCCAGCAACAACTCAACCTGTCCTGGCGGAACCGACCTTGGTCACGCTAAATGCAGGCATGCGGGTCTCGGTGACCTGGAACAGCACGGCTGATCTGGACCTGGAAGTCCGCGATCCCTATGGCAACAGCATCTACTGGGATAACCCGACGGTGGAGAACGCCGTCTTTAGCCAGAATGTCAACGCTGGCTGTGTGGCGCCAATCGGCGATGGCCCGACGGAGCGGATCGATTGGGCGCCCGGCGCAGTGCCAACGGGCAGCTATGAGATTATCGTCTATTACATCCAGGGCTGTGAGGATAACGCGCCGGCGAATATCACGCTAAACGTGACTGTTGACGGCGCAACCCTGGAACCGGTCAGCGGTACGTTGCTGCCGGGGCAGGAGTTTCTGTCCAGCTTTGTCCTGACGACTTCGGGACAGGTCGAACAGGGGCTGAGCGGCATCAACCCCGGCACAGTGCTGACTAATACATCCGCCTATCTGACCGGCCAGACGCCGATTAGCGCGGATGAGAGCGTCAGCGGCATCATCGACTCGGACCGCGTCTACGCCGCTTACAGCTTCACGGGCAAGACCGGTGACATCGTGACGGTGCGCATGGACGCTACCGCCGGGAATCTGGATGCTCTGCTATTCCTGCTCGACTCCAATGGCAACACCGTGGCCTTCAACGACGACGCATTGAACGCTGATACGACCGACGCGGAGATCGCCAATCAGACGCTGGTGAGCGACGGTGTCTATACCATCGTGGCGACACGCTACGGGCGCGAGTTTGGGGGCACGCGGGGCGCTTATACGCTGACGTTGAGCGGTAGCGAGTTCGAAATCCCGCCGGCGCTGGCGGCGCTTGATTTGCCAGCTGGCAGTATTGAGGTGTCGTTGCTGTGGAATACACGGGCGGACCTGCAGCTGCTGGTGCGCGATCCTTCCGGCGCGGCAGTCTATGATGACCTGCCGCGCAGCGCCAGCGGTGGCGTGCTGGCGGAAGATGGCAATGTCAACTGTGTTAACCCGACCACCAGCCCGGTGTCGTACATCTACTGGCCCTCGGATCGTTTGCCGCCGGGCACTTATGAGGTTGAAGTCTGGTACCAGAGCAGCTGCAACGACACATCGCCGGTGACTTTCAATCTCACCGTGCGCGTGAACGACCGGGTGATCATTGCCTCCAATGCCCAGCCGGTTCAGGGCCAGGTGTACCTGACCACCTTCACGGTGGATGTAAATGGTTTCGCGACTGCCGGGGCAGGCGGTTTCATCGGGGATAGTTCCATGATCGATGTGGGCAGTGCGCTGGGCAGTGCCATCCCGATCAGTTACGGCGATACGGTATCTGGTACGATCAACCAGACAAACAAATTCGTGCTGTATACCTTTGAGGGTGAAGCGGGCGATCAGGTGCGGATCGGTATGGACGCCACCGCCGGGACGCTTGATCCCACGTTGTTTCTGCTGGCGCCGGAAGGCGCCCAGCTGGCCAGCAACGATGACGCGGTGCTGAATGAAACGATGAATTCACTCATCGACAATTTCACGCTGCCGGCAGATGGGACATATATCATCGTGGCAACTCACTACGGGGTGCTTTACGGCGGGACAAGCGGGACGTATAATCTATCCATTGTCCGGCTCAATTAGGCCCTGCAGGGGGATGATTGAGCGGGGCAGGTATGCCAGCCTGCCCCGTTTGCTTCCGCTCAGAGGTGTCGGGAAGAACCAAAAGGAACGATCATGCACGGGATGAAAATGTTGCCACTCTTGCTGTTGGGGTTGTTGGTGCTGGGGGCGGGCTGCCTGCCACAGCCAACACTCCGTTCGGACTTGTTCTTGGATGATACCAGTGTGGTTACAGGAGAGCCGTGCGCCGCACCCTGCTGGCGGAACATCACGCCGGGCGAGACCAGCTGGACGGAGGCTATTGAGATCATTCGGGCTGATGACAGCCTGAGCGATCCAGAAGTGAATACAGAGGAACAGGGTGTGGTGCAGGCGCTGTGGCAGAAAGCTGGCAGCAACCAGTATTGCTGCCGTTTGCTGGCCGACAGCGAAAACGACCCAGTGAGCTATGTTTTCCTGGCGCTATCGCCGCGGACGATTGTTGACAGCGTGATCAGTGCCCACGGCGATCCAACCTACGTGACCACCTTCCAGTTTACCGATGCGGAATCGGTGGTTCAGTTGATTTATCCGGAAGTGCCAATGGTTGTTTCGGTGCTGGTAGGTGATGCGCAGTCGTCGTTGCTGGCCAATTCCACGGTGGTTGCCGTGTTGTACATGTCTCCTGAGGAAATGGCGCTGATTCTGGATACCACGGAGTTGCAGGCATGGGCTGGCTACCAGTCCTATAGCGCCTACAGCCAGGCGACGCCCGTGGTAACGCCGCGCGTGACGCTCACGCCCCCGCCTCAGTAAGCTTCAGCTGGTATTGCTGGCGGTTTGTGGGTGGCCTACCTGCTGATCGATCATTGCTACGAAGGAGCCCAGACATGATGGAACAGGAACACCAGTCATCCGGGATGCATGAACAGGAGGACCGTGGGGCATCGCGGGTGGTGATGGTGCTTATCACCGCTGTGCTCTTCTTTGTGCTGGGATATGGCGCGGCCTGGCTGGCGCTGGGGACGGCTGTTCAGGGACAGGCCGGTCTCCGTGAGACCGTGCGCACAGCAGTCGCCGAGTCGTTTGCCGCACTTGATCTCCGGGCAGAGGCTGCGCCGACACAGGAAGCACCAACTGTTCTGGAGGTCAGCGTCGATGATGATCCGGCGTTTGGGCCGGAGGATGCGCCGATCACGATTGTGGAGTTCTCCGACTTCCGTTGCGGATTCTGCGGGCGTTTCCACGCTCAGACATACGGGCCGTTGATGCAAAAGTACGAAGGGCTGATCCGCTTTGTGTACCGCGATTTCCCGGTTGTTGGTGGGGAACGGGCGGCCTTAGCCGCTGAGTGTGTTCATGATCAGGGCGAGGACCTGTTCTGGGCGTACCATGATGTGCTGTTTGCCAACCAGCAGTCGCTGACCAGCGATGAGGCGCTGGTGTCACTGGCGGCGGATCTGGGTGTGGATACCGAGGCGATGGCGACGTGCCTGGCCGACGAATTGCATGCCGATGAGGTGCAGAAGGATTTTACTGATGGCATGGCGCTGGGTGTGCGCGGAACGCCAGCGTTCTTCATCAACGGTCGCCCTGTGATTGGTGCACAGCCGCTGGCTGTTTTCCAACAGATCATTGATGCCGAACTGGCAGCGCCGGAGGCTGGCTAGTGACCTTTAACTGTGCGGGTAACTGAAAAAAAGCATTGCTGCAGGCCCGGCTGGTGAGTATAATACACGCTCGTCTATCGGGCAGCGCACAAAAAGAACAACCGAAACGCAAGGAGTTTTCCGCAATGGCTGTGAATAACGGGGACAAGCCGACATCCATCAACGACCTGAAGCCCAAGATGGCACTGACTGGCGTTGTCAAAAAGGTTGAACTGTTTGGGGCGTTTGTTGATGTGGGTGTAGGCCAGGATGGTCTCCTCCATATTTCGCAGCTCAGCTCCGAGCGCGTTCGTAACGTTACCGACGTGGTTCAGGAAGGTCAGGAAGTCAACGTCTGGGTCATGAACGTTGACCGCGAAAAAGGTCGCTTCAGCCTGACGATGCTCCCGCCAGCCAACTTGAGCTGGGACGAGATCAAACCCGGCGCGGTGCTCACCGGCAAGGTCGAACGTGTGGAACGGTTCGGCGCCTTTGTGAACATTGGCGCGGAACGTCTTGGTCGTATCCATGTCTCCGAGCTGTCGTCGGATTATGTCAGGAATCCTGAGGATGTCGTCAAGGTAGGCGACGAGGTTACTGTCAAGGTCCTGAAGGTTGATCCGCAGAAGCGTCAGATCGACCTGAGCATCAAGGCGCTGGAGACACCGACCGCTAATGTGGTTGAGGAAGTAGAGGCGGAAAACGAGCATATCCCGACCGCGATGGAGCTGGCGCTGCGCCGGGCGATGCAGGGTACCGACCTGGAGAGCGAACTTGCCCGCCAGCGCAACAAGAAGCGCAAGAAGAGTGCCGCGGTCAGCAAGCAGCAGGAGGACATTCTAGCGCGGACGTTGCAGCAGCGTAAGCGCTAGGGGTGGACAGGTTCGGCAAGCGCTGCCCGCTTCTGTCGAACCCGGGGATAACAGTAGGCGACGCTCCTCGGAGCGTCGCCTTTTTGATCGACTAACGTGCGTTTCCGGCTAAATGGCGGGGTTGCGCATGAACTGCACCAGGCGGATGGTAGCAATAATGAACACCAGCGTCATGAGGATGGCCGAAGTCACGCACCAGGTGCAGATGGTGTAGATGAGGAACAATTCGGTGTAGGTCAGGTATAGCGAGAATAGAAAGCCAAAGAGCGCCAGCCCGAAGATCAGGGCGTGGCTATACTCGCGGAGAAATACCGCCCGATCCTGAAAGATCCACAGCAGCAGGATAGCCAGGTAGCCGGCAAATCCCAGTAGCGCTACCGGGATGCCGATTATCCTGGCGTACACACTGTTCTGGACGAAGCCGCAATCGATAGCCAGCGCACCCGGCTGGCCGATCGCGCCTTCGGTGCCGCCGGGGCAGGAGGTCGGGATGCCAGAGAGTTCCGACCAGCTCATATAGGCGGCAACCAGCAGACCCAGAAACGCCAGAATGATCCCGGTGATGCGCAGCCAGCGACCAGTAGTCTCGGGGGCAGAGCGTTTAGCGCGAGGGCTATGTGTCATCGGTACATCCTTTGGAGGACATGCAGGGTACAAGGGTATTGTTGGGCGCGATTATAGCACGGTTGCCGTCGCAGATGGTCGCTGCATGTGGGAAGTTGCCCGGCGCAGCGCTACCGCTGACAGGCGCTTCGACCGGTAACAGACCGGCTATCATTCCAGCATTCTCTTGTGTGCCCTATTCCTGCGCATTATACTCTAGCTCGAAGCATGAATCGTCGCTGCCATAAGTAGATGCTGTGCCGGGTAATGGCTCTATGGACCTCCAACAACTGCTGAGCAGCCTGTCCAATCTGACGCCTGCAGAAGTGACGCTCATTGAGCGTGCCTATCGGCGTGCTGAGAAAGCGCATGAAGGCCAGATTCGGCGTTCGGGAGAGCCGTATTTTGTTCATTGTGTGGCGGTAGCCCATATTCTGGCGGAACTGAATCTGGATGGCACAACCATCGCTGCGGCACTTTTGCACGATACAGTTGAAGACACCGACCTGACGCTGGAAGATATCGAGCGTGAGTTCGGGGCGGATGTGGCGCGCCTGGTCGACGGCGTGACCAAGATGGAGCACCTCCCGACGCAGGTTTCCGGCAAAGACCGCGACCGCGAAGCGGAGTTTCTGCGCAAGACGATGCTGGCAATGAATGACGATGTACGCATCGTCCTCATCAAGCTGGCTGACCGGCTCCATAACATGCGCACCCTGGGATACCTTGAGCCAGAACGGCAAATAGAGGTAGCCCAGGAAACGATGGACATCTTTGCCCCGCTGGCCAACCGGCTGGGCATCTGGCGCATGAAGTGGGAACTGGAAGATCTGGCCTTCCGTTATCTGAATCCCAAAGCCTACCGCGAGATCGCCACCCGGCTTGATGAACGGCGGGCTGACCGGGACAAAGACCTGCAACGGATCATTGAACATCTCTCCCGCAAGCTGGAAGAGGCCAACATCAAGGCCAAAGTTACCGGACGCCCCAAGCACATCTACAGCATCTATCGCAAGATGCAACGCAAAGATGTCTCCTACGAGCAGGTTTACGACATCCGGGCGGTGCGCGTGCTGGTGGACGATATCCCGACCTGTTACCAGGTGCTGGGGTTGGTGCATTCGATCTGGCGCCCTATTGCCGGTCAGTTTGACGATTATATTGCCGCGCCTAAAGACAACTTCTACCAGAGCCTGCATACCACGGTGCATGACGAGCAGGGTCGATCGCTGGAAGTGCAGATCCGTACCTGGGAGATGCACCGCAACGCCGAATACGGGATCGCCGCCCACTGGCGCTACAAGGAAGGTAGCAAGCGGGAAAACGAGGCCTTTGAGCGGCACATCAACTACCTGCGCTACCTGATGGCCTTCAAGGATGAAGACGAGGAGATCAAGGACGCGACCGAGTTCATGAATACCCTCAAGTCGGAGGTATTCCAGGATCGCGTCTATGCGTTCACCCCCAAGGGTGATATCGTCGACCTGCCCGCCGGGGCGACACCTGTGGACTTCGCCTACTATATCCATACCGAGATCGGCAATCGTTGCCGGGGCGCCAAAGTCAATGGCGCGCTGGTTGGGCTGGACTATAAGCTGCGGACGGGCGACCGTGTTGAGATTCTGACGGCCAAGCGTGGCGGCCCCAGCCTGGACTGGCTCAGCCCGCACATGGGTTATACTGCCACTACCCGCGCTCGGTCCAAAATTCGCCAGTGGTTCCGTAAACAGAATCGCGACAATAACATTGCTGCGGGGCGGGTCGCGCTGGATCGTGAGCTTAAGCGGCTGGGCCGGGCGGATATGTCCTACGATGACGTCGCCGCGCTGTTCAAGATGCGCACTGACGATCTACTGGCGGCCATCGGCCATGGGGATATCAACAGCGGCCAGATCGCTTCGCGCATTCTGGAGGCGGAACGCCGCATCGGACGGGAAACGCTGGAGCGCGAGTTGCGGTTGCTTGGCCGGACGGACATGAGCTATGAGCAGGTGGCTGCTCTCTTTGGCTTCCAGCAGGCGGAGGACCTGCTCTCGGCAATTGGCTACGGTGACATCACTGGCGAGCAGATCAATGAGCGTATTCGCGCTCATGAGCAGCTCAAGGCGCTGGAAGGCCCCGATCAGGATGTTCCGCTGGATGCCTCCGATGGGGTGGAGATCGAGGGCAGTGGCGGCGGCCTGCTGATCAACCTGGCTCGCTGCTGCAATCCCACACCGGGCGATATGATCATTGGGTATATCACTCGCGGGCGGGGAATTACGGTTCACCGCAGCGACTGCAAAAATGTGCTCAATACCACCGAACCTGACCGGCTGATCACCGTCAACTGGCGTCGCACCGAGCAGCGTGCCCGCGCCTACCCGGTGCCAGTCATGATTGTGGCCTTCGACCGGGAGGGCCTGATGCGCGATATCGGGGCCGTGATCGCTGATGAAAAGATCAATATGTCCAACGTCAGCATCACGACCAAACAGAATATCGCCACCTTTCTGGTCACCATGGAGATCGCAGATGTTGACCAGTTGACGCGGGTGCTGACCAAGATTGAACGCCTGCCAAATGTGGTCAAGGCGCATCGCCGCACGGCTGTATGAGGATTTACGCGGAGAAGCGGGTTGTGGGGCAGGCGGGCAGACGTATTCCACCCGTGTTCTGGTTGCTGATGGCGGCGATGGTGCTCTTTCCCCTGAGTCTGGTGTCAAGCGGCCAAGGGAAACTCCTGGCTCAGCCGGTTGCGACGGCGCAGCCTCCGTTCCTGCCGTTGCCTACGCCACTGGCGACGCGGGTTGGCGATCAGAACTTACAGGCGTTAACCGCTGAGGTGGCGCAGGCCAATCTGTCAGCGGGCGCGACGACGTTCTGGGCCGGAGGCAGACTCGGTGTGGATGCACCTGTCGATCTGGCAGTGACGATAGGTGAGAAGCTGCCCGCTTTTGGCTTGATGGCACGGGATGGGCAACCATTTGAGCTGGATCTGGTGGGGAAGCCGCTGCTGCTCAACTTCTGGGCGTCCTGGTGTGAGCCTTGCAAGGTGGAATTCCCGCTGCTGGTGGCGGTAGATGGCGACTCGGCTTCGCCGTTTCGGGTGGTTTTTGCCAACGTCTGGGATGAGGCGCGTTCCTACGAAGACTTCCTGGCAGCGTATCCGGAAGATATCCCGGTGGTGATTGACTCTAGCGGCATGTTGCCGGGACTATATGACCTGCACTACATTCCGGTGTCTATCCTGGTGGACGGGCAGGGCATTGTGCAGCTCATTCAGCGCGGGCCAGTCAATCGTGAGGTGCTGGTGCTGGCTGCAGTACTGGTATCTTAGATGAGGTCTGTCCGGGCCAGTGCAACGCTCACCTTAACTTACCAAAACTACTACATTTCACAATACGGTATTTGGCCAAATTATACTATTCTGTTATACTGTGCACAGGAACGGTGTGCTGGTTCAGGCATCTGCTGTGTCGAACGATTTGCTTGTCTGAACGGGGGTATAGAAACAGGACGATGTCTTACCTCAGGTTGATCCAGGCAGCGCAGACAACCCTTCCGCAGACGCTGGCGCGCTGCAATGTGTTGATCTTGCATCCGCAGTTCCGGTATCACAATCCATTTATCGATATCCTGCTTGCCGCGAGCCAGGGAAAAGCGCTGCATCTGACCCTGTCTGAGCCGGGGACTACGGCCCCGAAGCTCTGGGAGAGCCTGGCTCATGAGCTTGATCGGGTGTACGGAGTCACGCTCTCGCCGTTCACTGACGTGGACATGGCCGCGCAGGCGCTCAGGGATGCGATCCGCCCGCTACAGCGGTTATTGGTCATCCTGAGCGCGTACGATTATGCTGCCGAGGACGTGCATCTGCTGGTGGGGCGGCTGGCCTCTGCGCTGGCGGATGAGGTCGCGTTTGTGCTGGATAGCCGGGCGTGGCCAAACACGCTGATTGGCAATCTGGATTCGCCGCAACGGGCGGCGTTGGTGCCAGTCTCGCCACAGGACATGCTGCTGGATTACCTGGATCGCGACCCGAATCGTGTGCTTCTGGAAGTGCATGCCCTCGGTTCCGGGCAGGTGCTGGTCAACGGCCGCCACATTGCGCAGTGGGATGGCGCGCTGCCACGCGCGTTGTTTTTCTACTTTGTTGATCGGGGCCTGGCTACCCGTGATGATATCTTCATGACGTTCTGGCCGGAGCTTTCCACCCGCGAGGCAACCAACGTTTTCCATGTCACCAAGCGCAAGATCAGCGAGATTCTGCAGGTCGACCTGACGGTCTATTCGTCGGGCTTCTACCGTCTGGCGCCAAACATCGATCTGTATTACGACGTGGTGTCGTTTGTGGAAGCCGTGCAGGAGAGCGCGATCGCCGAGCCGGACGAAGCGGAGGAACTGCTCAGGCGTGCCATCCGACTGCATGAGCGCGAATTCCTGACTGATTTTGCTCAGCCATGGGCGGTGCGACGCCGGGAGGAACTGCGCAGCACCTATGTGGACGCTCTGGCCGGGCTGGCCCGGCTGCTAGAGGATCGGGGGCAGATCGACGAGGCGCTGGGCCTGTATAGCCGCGCCTTTGGCGTATCGCCGCAGCGCGAGGACCTGGCCCGCCAGCAGATGCGGCTGTACGGACAGGCCGGGCAACCCGACCGCGCACTGGGCGTCTATCATCGCCTGGTGACCGAACTGAAGACTTCCCTGGGAGTCACACCCAGTCCGGAAACTGTTGCACTGGCTGAGGAAGTGCAAAGAATCGCTCCGGCGGCCTACTAACCGGGGCTGGTGTCGCGTGACCGGAGAGCCGGTGTAGTGCCACAGGCTGCAGAGGCTTTCTGCCCAGGGAGGCAGCACCACATCGTGTGAGGACTACAGCCACATTGTCCGTCTCGTAGTTGCGAGGCGTGATGGTGTGGCTTTGTGTTGCTGGATTGAGGTAGAGCGGTGCACGTCTTGCTTATCGAGCCGTACGGCGGCGGTTCCCATGCGGCCTGGATGGAGGGTTACCGGGCGCACAGCCGTCACACGGTGACGCTGCTGAGCCTGCCGGGGCAATACTGGAAGTGGCGGATGCAGGGCGGGGCGGCCACACTGGCTCGCATGTTCCTGGCTTCTGATGTGCAACCGGATGTGATTCTGGCCAGCGACATGCTCAATCTGCCGGCTTTCCTGGGGCTGACGCGGGCCAGAACCGCCCACGTGCCCTGCGCGCTCTATTTTCACGAGAACCAGATCACCTATCCGATGGCGGCGGGCCAGCGCAAAGAGGTGCACTTTCAACTGGGGCTGATCAACTACCTGAGCGCACTGGCGGCTGACGCACTGTTCTTCAACAGCCAGTATCACCTGGAGAGCTTCTTTGAGGGACTGCCCCGGGAACTCAAGCATTACCCGGATTTCAACGAACTGAACTCGATTCGTTTGTTGCGTCAGAAATCCTCGGTTTTGCCCCTGGGCCTTGACCTGCGCCGATTTGACGCTTACCGACCTTCAACACAGCGGAGCGGCCCACCATTGATCCTTTGGAACCACCGCTGGGAATACGACAAGAATCCACAGCCATTTCTGAATGCGCTGATCCGTATGGCCGAGGCAGGGCTGGCATTTGAGGTAGCGCTGACCGGCGAGAATATCCGTCAGTATCCGGAGGAATTTGAGGTGGCGCGTCAGCGGCTGGGCGAGCGAGTCGTGCAATACGGGTATGTGGAAGACTTCTCCGCATACGCTCGCCTGCTATGGGCAGCAGATATTCAGGTCAGCACCGCCTACCATGACTTCTTCGGAGCCAGCACCTGCGAGGCCATCTACTGCGGATGCCTGCCGCTACTGCCAAAACGGCTCAACTACCCGGCGCTGATCCCGCCTGCCTTTCATGATCTGTGCCTGTACCTGGAAGGACAGGTTGGCCAGCGCCTGGCCGATCTGGTGGCACGGCCCATTGCAGCGCCGCCGGCGCTGCGCGAACATGTCAGCCAGTTTGACTGGACGGTTCAGGCCCCGCGCTATGATGCGGCGCTGGCTGCCCTGGTCTGAGGTCAGGCGGTCTCTGACCTGGTCGTGGGCATTTCCAGTCGTGGCTGGTACACTACCACGCTTCTGACCGTTTCCTTGGCACGGAGGGAGATCACGAAGTCGCCCCGGGTGCTACGCCCGCCCTTCGGCGCCAAGCTCAGCCGCATGTACTTGGTTTTGTCTTTGCTGGTGATCACCACCAGATTGTCGTCACGGCGACCGACCACGCCAGCGGCTACCTCCAGCGCATCCTCCGGCAGTTTCATGGTAATCACGCCGCTTCCGGCGCGGCCCTGCGTCGGGTATTCGGTGACCGGCGTGTACTTGGCAATGCCGGTATCTGTGATGACCCAGACGAACTGGCGCTCGTCGGCGATGCCAGCGCCAACAACACGATCGCGCTGGCCGAGTAGCTTGACCCCGCGCATGCCTCCGGCGGGCAGGCCGGTTGGGCGCACCGAGTCGACAGGGAAGCGGATGGCCTGACCCTGAGCCGTGATCAGAATTATCTCGGTTTCCTCCCGCACCGGGAAAACCCACCCCAGACGCGATTCACCCACGTTCATGACCTTGAACACGTTGGCGGTGGGGCCGGGAAGATCTTCCATACGGATGCGTTTGACATTGCCATCAGCGGCGACCAGGAACAGGAAGTCCTCCGTCAGGGAGGCAGGCAGGCTGAGGGCGGCGGCGACCTTGCCGCGATCCTTTTCCGGTAGGGCGCAGAGCGCGTTCACCGGTGTGCCCTGTTCGGGGTCTTCCGCCTGAGGGATCTGGTGCACGGGCAGGGTGGCAGCTTCACCTTTTTCGGTGAAGAGATACAAAACATGGGCAGTATTGCTGGCCAGCAGGACACGGGGCACCACGGGCGAGGTTGCAGTGATGCGCGGCGGAGTATCGGAATAGGTTCGGCTGATCAGGCCGTCAGCGGTCAGGGCTACCCAGGTATCCTCATTGGGGATTTGCAGGTCTCCGGCGGAAACATCGCTGGCCAGCCCGCCCATGATCACTGTCCTGCGGGGGTCGCCGTAGCGGGCCTTGACTTCTTTCAGTTCCTCAGCGATGGTCGCCCGCATGAGTTTGGGGCTGGCCAGGAGTTTCTCCAGATGTTTGATGAGCTGGAGCTTTTCCTTGTATTCGTCCTGAATCTTCTTGCGTTCCAGGGCGGCCAGCCGGCGCAGTTGCATATCCAGAATAGCCTGCGCCTGTACCTCGGTCAGATGGAATGCCTGACGGAGGTTCTGACGGGCAGTTTCGACAGTGCGCGAGCGGCGGATGATATCGATCGCCTGATCGAGATGATCCAGGGCCGTGAGCAGCCCTTCCAGGATGTGAGCGCGCTCGCGGGCGCGCTCCAGATCGTACTGGCTGCGACGCCGCACGACCGCCAGGCGGTGATCCAGATAGACGCGCAGGGCCTGCTTGAGGCTGAGCGTGCGCGGCTCACCATCAACCAGCGCGAGCATGATGATGCCAAAGGTGGTCTGCAGCGGGGTGAGCTTGAATAACTCGGCCAACACCTGCGCCGGATCAGCGGTACGGCTGAGTTCGACCACCACGCGCAGCCCTTGCCGGTCGGATTCATCGCGCAGGTCGCTCATCCCTTCGACCTTGCCGGTCTGGGCCAGTTCCGCGATGCGCTCAATAAGGCTGACTTTGTTGACCTGGTAGGGCAGTTCGGTGATGATGATCCGGCTCCGGCCACGGCCCATGTCTTCCAGATGGACTTTAGCCCGCACGATGATCTTGCCCCGTCCGACGGCGTAAGCAGCCTGCAGCGAGTCTTCATCTGGCGTCGTGCCTTCGGCGCGGTAGACGATGCCACCGGTGGGGAAGTCCGGCCCCTTGATAAACCGCATCAATTCCGGGACGCCGATTTCATCCAGCTTCTCCCAGTTTTCCAGCATGAAGACCAGCGCGTCGCACACTTCACCCAGGTTGTGCGGCGGGATATTGGTGGACATGCCTACCGCGATCCCGGAAGTGCCGTTGACCAGCAGGTTAGGCACGCTGGCAGGTAGTACCAGCGGTTCCTCCAGGGTGCCGTCGAAGTTCTGGACAAAGTCGACGGTGTTCTTGGTGATGTCCGCCAGCATGTCCTGGCCCATCGGCGCCATCCGCGCTTCGGTATAGCGCATGGCGGCGGCGCCGTCGCCATCAATGCTGCCGAAGTTGCCCTGGCCATCGATGAGGGGGTAACGCATGGAAAAGTCCTGCGCCATGCGGACCATGGCCTCATAGACGGCCATATCGCCATGGGGGTGATATTTGCCCAACACCTCACCAACGATGCGCGCGCTCTTCTTGTGGGCGCTTTCTGGCCCCAGGCCCATGTCGTGCATCGCGTACAGGATGCGCCGGTGAACCGGCTTGAGACCATCGCGGGCATCCGGTAAGGCGCGGGACACGATCACGCTCATGGCGTAATCAAGATACGCCTGGCGCATTTCCTCGTCGATTTTCACCGGTCGAACAACGCCGATTTCCATGCGGGCATTCCTTACTGGTATCGCTCAGGAATTGTTGCGGATTATGATATGAAATGGCAGGCCGTCTGTCAAATAAAGAAAAACAAACGTTCTAATGCTTCTGCAAAAAAACGCGGAGGGCGGCGCTACCACTAACCGCCCTCCGCATCAGCGCGTTGATGCCTACAGCGTATTGACGTCGCTCAGGTCGTTCTCGGTCTCGTCGTAAAGCTCTTCTTCCTCGTCTTCGTCCTCGTCATATTCGTTGACGAAGGTACGATGTTCCAGCGTGGTTTTCACCGCTTCACTGGCCCGGTTCTGGTAAGCGTTGAAGCTGGTACCAGCCGGGATGAGCTTACCGATGATCACGTTCTCTTTGAGGCCGTAGAGCGGGTCCTCTTTGCCTTCAATGGCGGCACCGGCCAGTACCTTGATGGTGTGCTGGAAGCTGGCCGCGCTGAGGAAGCTATCCGTACTGAGCGCGGCCTTGGTGACGCCTAGAAGCACCGGCACACCGACAGCAGGCTCGCCGCCCTTGGCCAGGACTTCCTCGTTGATCTTGAGCAGCTGCAGCTTGTCGACCAGTTCGCCGGGCAGCAGGTGGGTGTCACCGCTGCGGGTGATCTGCGCTTTGGAGAGCATCTTGCGGATGATGACCTCAAAGTGCTTGTCGTTGATGGGCACACCCTGGCTGCGATAGACCTTCTGCACTTCGCTCAACAGGTAGAGCTGGGTTGCCTCAGCGCCGAGGATGCGCAGGATGCGGTGCGGGTTCTTGGCGCCTTCGGTGAGTTGCTGGCCAGCGGTGACCCGCGCACCATCGTAGATGTCCGGCATCAGGCGGGCGCTGGAGGGGATTTCGTACTCGCGCTCTTCCCGACGCTCGTAGCGCAGATAGATCCGGCCATCCTCCAGGTGCACCTGACCATCCATCCCGGCGGTGATGAAGTCTTCACCATCCGCCTGGCGGGCCAGTTCCTGGCCGGTCTTGACCTGCTGTTCATCTTCCACCAGCAGGACGTAGCCTGCCGGGATGTCATACTGTTCGCTGACGACCTCGCTGTCGATGACCGTGGCGATACGCACGCCTTCAGGCGTCCTGGACAGGCGCACAATGCCAGCGATGTCGCTCATGACCGCTTCGCCCTTGGGTTTCTTGCGGGCTTCAAAGAGTTCCTCGACACGCGGCAGACCGCTGGTGATGTCACCGGAAGCCTGGGCGGTACCGCCGGTATGAAAAGTGCGCAGGGTGAGCTGTGTGCCGGGTTCGCCAATCGACTGTGCAGCGACGATGCCGACGGCTGCGCCCACCTGGACGACTTCACCGCGGCCCAGGTCACGCCCGTAGCACTTGGCGCAGATGCCATGCAGCAACTGGCAGGTCATGGGGCTGCGGACGTACACCTCGCGGACGCCAGCATCCACCAGTGCGTCAGCCAGGTCTTCATCGATCATCTCATTGCGGCCAACGATCACCTCACCCGTCTTGGGGTTGAAGGCCGGGGCCGCAGCAAAGCGCCCGACGAGCCGTTCCTGCATCTTCTGCCCGGCCACGTCATCGTCGGCGCGGATCCAGATGCCTGCTTCGGTTTCGCAGTCCTCCGCATTGATGATGACATCCTGCGCTACGTCGACCAGGCGGCGGGTCAGGTAACCGGCATCAGCGGTACGCAGGGCGGTATCTGCCAGACCCTTGCGCGCGCCGTGCGAGGAAATGAAGTACTCCAGGGCATCCAGACCCTTGCGGAAGTGGCTGCGGATGGGCAGGTCGATGATACGACCGGAGGGGTCGGCCATCAGACCGCGCATACCGGCCAGCTGGGTGATCGGGCCGAAGCCGCCCTTGGTGGAACCGGACAGTGCCATGATCGCAATCGGGCCGAACGGGTCGAGGCGGTTCTTGATGACTTCGCTTAGGTCACTCTTGGCCTTGGTCCAGCTGTCAATAGTGATCTGGTAGCGCTCTTCCTCGGTAAGCAGACCGCGGCGGAAGCTGCGCTCGGCTTCATCGACGATCTCACTGGCTTTGGCCAGGATTTCCTCACGTTCCTCCGGCACGGTCAGGTCGGAGACTGCGATGGTCGTCCCGGAGACGGTGGCATAGTGGAAGCCAGTATTCTTGATGGCGTCCACAATGTCGGTGGTCAGATCAGCACCCAGCAACTGGTAGCTGCGGGCCACGAGCTGCTGCAGGTTCTTTTTGTCCATCGTTTGCTGCACAAAGCGCAGCGCATCCGGCAGGATTCGGTTGAAGATCGCCCGGCCTACGGTGGTCAGTTCTGGCTCCGGTTGCGGCGGACGGTTATCGTAATAGTTGCCGAGCCGGATGGGCGTATGGAGATCGACCAGACCCAAGCCGTAGAGGTATTCGACCTCGTCCATGTCGACAACAAGGCGACGATCCGCCAGGTTGGCGATGACCAGCGGCCATTCCGGGTGCTTCTTCAGCATCTGCTGGAAATCGTAGCCGTTGAAGAGCATGCAGTCCACCGCGCCGCTGAGGGTGGCTTCGATCAGGCGGTCGACCGCGCTCTTGCCGGAGATCGGCCTGCCTTCAGCGTCGACCTGGGTATCGAACAGAATTACATCGTTCTGAGCGGCCAGGTCACGCTGCTCGGCCACACGGGCGCCGGTGGTATCTTTGGCGACGCCAATGCGCTTGCCAACCAGGCTGCTCCAGTGGCGGAACTCCTCAGCGCGGTCAACGCGAGCGATGATGTCTGCGTTGGGGTCCATGGTCAGGTAGTAGTTGCCGAGCACCATGTCCTTGGCCGGGCCAACGATGGGCGCACCGTCGGCTGGCTTGAGCAGGTTCTTGGTGCTCAGCATCAGTTCGCGGGCTTCCTGGACGGCCTTATCGCTCAGCGGTACGTGCACAGCCATCTGGTCGCCATCGAAGTCGGCATTGAAGGCGGCGCACACCAGCGGGTGAATCTGGATGGCCTTGCCCTCGACCAGGATCGGCTCAAAGGCCTGGATGCCCAGCCGGTGCAGAGTAGGGGCGCGGTTGAGCAACACCGGGCGCTCTTTGATGACTTCCTCAAGCGTCTCCCAGACTTCGGGTTTTTCCTGTTCGATGATGCGCTTGGCGCCCTTGACGTTCGTGGCGTAGTTGTACTGAACCAGCTTGCTGATCACGAAGGGCCGAAACAGTTCCAGGGCCATCGTCTTGGGCAGACCGCACTGGTGCAGCTTGAGCTTGGGGCCAATCACGATGACAGAACGCCCGGAGTAGTCCACGCGCTTACCCAGCAGGTTGCGGCGGAAGCGCCCCTTCTTGCCCTTGAGCATGTCGCTCAGGCTCTTCAGTTCGCGCCGACCACGCCGGCTGAGGGCCTTGCCGCGCTGGCTGTTGTCGATCAGGCTATCGACCGCTTCCTGCAGCATGCGCTTCTCATTGCGGACGATAACATCGGGCGCGCCAAGCTCCAGCAGCCGCTTGAGGCGGTTATTGCGGTTGATCACCCGGCGGTAGAGATCGTTCAGGTCGCTGGTAGCGAAGCGGCCACCGTCGAGCTGCACCATCGGGCGCAGGTCAGGCGGGATGACCGGCAGAACGCTCAGGATCATCCATTCCGGGCGGTTGCCGCTCTTGCGCAGGCTTTCGACCACGCGCAGACGCTTGGTCGCTTTCTTCTTGCGCTGCTTGGAACGGGTCGTACGCACCTCGACCCACAGCTCTTTAGAGAGACGGTCGAGGTCCATATTCTTGAGAATTTCGTAGAAGGCCTCCGCGCCCATGTCGGCCTTGAAGACCTGGCCGTACTTGGCGCGCAGTTCGCGGTACTTTGGCTCGCCAAGGAACTGCAACGGCTGCAGCGAGAGCAATTCCGAACGGCTTTCCTGGGCAGCGGCGCGGATCTGGTTGAGGGTCTGCGCCTTTTCGGACATCTGCTCTTCGATGTCGCGGGCAGCATCGGTGCTGCGAGCGTTGATGTTCTGTTCGGCCAGGGCGACTTCGGCCTTGCGACGGTCTTCGATGTCGATCTGCAGTTCGTTGAGACGCTCGTTGACAGCGGCCTGAATGCGGGTGATATGCTCATGCCCGATCACGGTGCCAGCGTGAACGATGACGGTATCCGCCGCTTCGAAACGGATGTCGGTGGCGGCAGTCTGTCCCAGCTGGCTTTCAATGCGATCCTGCAGGCCCTGCGCTTCGCGGATGATCTCATCGGAAAGGCGGGTGAATTCGGCGTTGTAACTGGCGTTGATCTCGGCGATCTTCTGCTGTAATGCCTCGAGGTCTGCGTCACGCTCGCTACGCAGGGCGTCGATCTGCTCGTCCAGCTTGCCGCCAAGCGCAGCCTCCTGACGAGCCAGTTCCTCGTCGATGCGCTTAAGCGCTTTCTGGCGTGCTTCTTCGTCAACATGGGTGATTACGTACTGGGCGAAGTACAGCACGCGGTCAAGATTGCGGCGGCTGATATCCAGGAGCAGGCCCAGATAGCTGGGCACTCGGCGCGTGTACCAGACATGGGCAACGGGGGCGGCCAGCACAATGTGGCCCATGCGTTCGCGCCGCACCGAGGAGCGGGTGACTTCCACGCCGCACTTATCGCAGATGATGCCCTTGTACCGAATGTTCTTGTACTTGCCGCAGTAGCACTGCCAGTCTTTGGTTGGACCGAAGATGGCTTCACAGAAAAGGCCATCCTTTTCCGGTCGTAACCGGCGGTAGTTAATCGTCTCCGGCTTGGTTACTTCGCCATAGGACCACGATAAAATCTGTTCCGGTGAAGCCAGGCTGATGCGCAGCGCGCGAAAGTCTTTCGCCTCCAAGGCGTCCCTCCTCTGCGCTCAAATGGGTTGGTGAGCGGGTGCCAGTAAACGTTAGCCACAGGTGCGGGATATTCAGTCACAGGAGGACACTCAAGCTGTCCGGCAAGGCAAAACAGCGCAAGAACTCTGGTTCTAGCGCCGATTGACCTGCACAGAATAGCTCTTTCACCCGTCCGCCACAGTATTCCTCAGTATACAATAGCCCGGAGTAGTGTCAAGACCTGTGTTGCTGATTCTTCCCGCTGAAAATATCACGGCCGGAAGTCCGGCAGAACTGCTCGCCATATTGGAGGTCCGTGGGCCTGCCTTATGGCTCGAAATCGAACAGCAGGAAATCGCCGGGCAGGTTAGCCGCGTCGTAGGCATCCTGAGCTGCGGCCAGGATTTCCTCATCATCGTCGGCTTCTGCGCGGGCGATGATGGCATGGAGTGTCCGGCGGGCTTCTTCCCCGCCGATTTCACCCAGCGCCCAGATGGCTACCTCCAGGATTTCGGTATCGTCCGTGCTTTCAATCAGGCGGATCAGGTCAGGCACAGCTTCTTCAAGGCCGATATGCCCGGCGGCACGGGCGGCCTCATATTGCATCTCCGGTGTTGAACTGTTCAATTCCCGGATGATCTGCGGCGCCCATTCCTCGTCACAGGTGCGGCCCATGGCAAAAACGGCGCTCATCCGCAGCGGCAATTCGTCAGTGTTGTAGAACTCCCGGATCATCTCGGCCACGCCTTCGCGGCTGCAGTTGGCAATCGCTTCCAGTGCGTGGCGGCGGAGTTCATCATCCTCGTCGGAATGCAGGATGCGCAGCACGGTATCCTGGGACAGGCGTGCGTCGGCGCGGCTGATTTCCTCGTACTCCCCCAGCAGGATGAAACGGCCCAGTTCGGTGATGGCAGCGCAGCGAACATCCTGGCTGACGTCGTGCTGGGCGATGTCCACCAGCTTGCGCAGGTATTCGACTGTCTCATCCTCCCACAGCCCCTCGATGGCATACTGACGCACTTCGCTATCGGGATCGTTAAGCGCTAGGTGGTTGATGCCCTGAAAATCCAGCTCAAAGTTGTTTTCGCTGATTTCGTTCAGATGCTGTAGCAGCGATCGCCGCCGCTCAACCGGGATTGACGGCCAATCCCTGGCCAGGCGATTCAGTTGCTGCCGGTCCAGCCCGGAAAGGCCATAGACAGTGGCGGCGTCAAAGGGCCGGCTTTCATCGAGCAGGATGGGCATGATATCTTGGAAGTCTCTTGGCTTGACCATAGCTCCTCGTATGGCAGGTTACGGCAGGTGCTGTACTACCGGATTGACGATGTCATTGACGATGAAGATGCCCATGGCGCCCAGCAGGAGCAGAAGGCCGATCATATGCACCATGCCTTCGCGCTCCGGCGGGATCGGCTTACCACGCAGCAATTCGATCACCACAAACAGGATGCGGCCACCATCCAAGCTGGGGATGGGCAGCAGATTAGTGAGGCCAAGGGCCAGGCTGATCACAGCGGCGAAATCCAGGATGGGCAGGACGTTCTGGTACTCAAAGCTTTCTTCAAGTCGCTGCCCGCCGATCTGGCTGATGCCAACAATGCTGATGGGGCGGGCCTGGTTCGGATCAAGGTTGCCGCGGATGATCTCGATGGGCGCTTCGACGATCATGCGTACAGTGTCGCCGGTGCGGGCCAGACTGTAGTTGATGGCGTCCCCCAGGCTGGCTGGCTCAAAGTCGATGATGGCGTCGTAGTCAGCCAGGGTGAAGCCGAGTGCGGCGTTGGACTGCTGGGCGCCAATGGAGATGCCGATAGGACCCTGGTTAGCCGGTGGGTCAACGCGAGGGGTCAGGCGGACGGTGAATTGCTCGCCGTCGCGTTCAATAAGGAGGGCGATTTCCTGCCCCTTGTGCGCATTGGTGAATTGCTGCAGGCTGGTCAGGGATGTGAACTTCTGGCCATCGCCTTCCAGCACAATGTCGCCCGGTTGCAGACCAGCCAGGTCCGCTGGAGAGTCCTTCACCACAGCCAGGATTACCACGTTCTCTACTGACCCGGCAGGCGTGACCGTGTCAACGGGCAGTGTCGCCTCGAAGGTCTCCGCGCCGCGTTCCACGGTCAGGGTCACCTGGGTACCTTCGCGGAAGGCCAGGTACTCAGTCAGGGCGGCGCTGGAATCGATGTAGTCGCCGTCAACACGAACGATGACATCGCCTGCCTGCAGACCCGCCGCCGCAGCCGGCGAATTCTCGGCCACGCTACGGATGGCGACGGTGGCGCCACGGACTACCGGCAGCCCGATCAGAGCCATGACCATGAAAACGACCATCGCCGTCACAAAGTTCATCCCCGCCCCGGCGGCCAGGAACAAGATCCGTTCCCAGGGTTTGGCCATGAACACACTTTTGGGGTTTGTCACCCCGCGTCGCCGTGCTTCTGCCCAGTCGCCGGAGGCCTGAGCCTCGCCTACCGGGCGCACGAAATCCTCCCCCAGGGGGCGCACGAAGCCGCCCAGTGGCAACCAGTTCAGCGTGTATTCAGTGCCCCGGTGCTGGAACAGACGGGTGATCCGTGGAGGGAAGCCAATCCCGAATTCCAGGATAGTAATCCCCACGAGCTTGCCTGCAATGAAGTGGCCGATTTCATGCAGCAGGATGGTGGGGACGAGCATGATCACAAACGAGGCAAGCGACAGCAGAAAGTCGTTCATGGTTTACCTTTACAGGGGCCTGCAGCGATTGGGGCCTGACCTGACGAACGAGGGGGCGCTTGTACGCCCCCTGGCACTTACACTTATGGATCCTGCTTCGGTGGCCACACTACTCAAATTATAACCCCGGGCCGGGTGCCTATCAAGATGTCGCGCGGGCAGAGCGCGCTTTCTAACGATCTGTTAAGCCCGTTGCCCTATGCTGTCTCAAGGCGCGCCGGCCCAGCTGGCACGGCGCGATAGACCTGCAACACGCCGGGCAGCTGGCGCAGGCGTGGTTCGATCACGGTAGCCGCTGCAGCGGTGCAGATGCAATGCACGTTGGGGCCAGCGTCAATGGTGAAGCAGACATCCAGACCCTCTGAGTCGCGCCAGCGCCGCACCTGATGCATCACTCCCAACGTAGCGGGTTCCCAGTACAGCAGGGAGGGGTTGCCAGTCATCATCACGCTGTGCATCACATTACTATCAAGCTCCACCACCGGCGCTAGCGCCGCAAAATCGCGGGCCAGAATGGCGGCCCGGCAGCGTTCAAAACGCTCCTGAGCGGTAGCCAGCCGCGCGCTCTGGAGCGGGCTGGTAGCGGCGATGACATGTCCGGCGGTTGATCCTGTGGTTTTGTGGGCGCGGCTGACAACGGCAATGAGATCGACAAGGTCCCAGTAATCGGGCGGGGCGAAGCTTTCGGCATAGGAGTCTTCGTGGGTGGCTCCGGTATACCAGGCCACGTATCCGCCGGGGATCGAGCGGGCGGCAGAACCGGACCCCAGACGAGCCAGGGTGCTCAACTCGCGTTCGCTCAAGCGCATGCCCAGTGCCGCTGTTGCAGCAAGGGAAAGCGCGGCAAAGGCGGAGGCTGAGGAGGCGATGCCAGCGCCAGCCGGAAAGTTGTTGGAGGAATCAACGCGGGCGAATCCCTGATGCCCGCTCAGGCGGCGGATGTGGTCGAGATGGTGGACGACGCGGTCGCGGGTGGCCCCGGTGACCTCCTCGCCGTTGATGATCACCTCATCAGTCGCCAGCCGATCTTCCCAATCGACTCGGGTTCGGGTCTGCAGACCGGCCAGATTGAACGAAATCGAGGGCGAGGCGGGAAGGCGTAGCCGGTCATCTGCATTGCCCCAGTACTTGATCAGGGCAATGTTCGGCGAGGCAATAGCGATTGCCGTGCAGGTTTCCATAGTCAGAAGGCTTCCTCTTCAGCTTGTCGGGGCGGTTAGCCGCCAAGCGGCTGGGCCTGACCCTGGCTGACCAGGCCAATCGAGAACTCCACCGTGTTCGAGCTTAGCTCCGAGGTGACATAGACACCCTGCGTGTTGAAGATGGGCGTGGCTGTGGCTCCGGGCGGCACGTTGAGGATGCCGGGGAAGCGGTTGCGGTAGATGGCCCGTATGGCGTAATTGCCGGCCTGCAGATTCAGGTTGCTCAGGCGTGCCGGGGTGAAAGCGATCGACTCGGTGCAACGTTGCCGGGGGCCAAGCACATGTAACGTTTCGACGGGAAAGGTCTGCCGCTCCGGATTCGGCGGGCGCAGGGTTGCCGGTTCGCTGAAGATCGCCCGATCAGGCAGGCGTGTGATCTCGATGCTCAGACCAGCCGTGCCATCGTTGCGGAGCAGGGTTTCCTGCGGGACAAAGAACAGGGTTACCGGACCAACACCGGTATTGTTGAAAGTGACATTGACGATCAATTCCTCGTTCATGCCGATGTTACGCCGTGGCAGATCAAGCTCAAGCTGCAACGCGCTACTGGAGCGGGCGGCCAGCAGGGACTGGTTGTTGCCGCCGGGGATGGGATGAGCCAGAGCACTGCAAGGCACGCCAAAGCGACTGGTAGGAGCAACCTGCGGCAGCGTGATCATCAGAAGCATGACGAAGGCAAAGACAAACGCTGCCATGACATTGCTATTTGTCTCGCGGAAGAACGCTCTTGCTCGGTGCATGGGGTTCGCTTTCAAGCCATTGGCGCACGAACTCTATGATAGTCTCCGCCGGGGTTTCTGTCATGTCAAACCAGTACGCATCGCGGTTGTATTTGCGGAACCAGACATCCTGCCGACGGGCAAAATCGCGTGTTTCCCGCCGCAGCGCGGCGATGGCTTCCTCCAGAGCGCACTCACCCTCCAGATAGGCGATGATCTGGCGGTAACCCAGCCCGCTCATGGCCGGGCAGCGGCGGTCAAAACCCGCGGCCAGCAACCCTTGCACTTCCTCCAGCAGGCCGGACGCCAGCATCTGGTCGATGCGAGCGTCGATGCGCGCATGCAGATCGTGGCGCGGGCGGGTGAGGCCGATCTGCAGGATGCGATAGGGGGGCGGGGTACGGCGTTGCTGGGCGCTGATCGGCTGACCGGATTCCAGAAAGACCTCCAGAGCACGCACGACTCGGCGCACATTGTGGGGATGGATGCGAGTGGCAGCTTCTGGATCGCATTGCCGGAGGCGTTCCCAGAGCGCCGTTGACCCGTGCTGCGCCGCATACGCCTCCAGTTCGGCGCGCAGGGTTGGATTGGGGCGGACTTCCGGGATGTTCCATCCCTCGATCACAGCGCTGATGTACTGCCCCGTTCCGCCAACAAGCAGCGGCAGGCAGCCCCGACGGAGGATATCGTTGATAGTCCTATAGGCCAACCGCTGAAAGGTAGCAAGCGAAAGCGTTTGCGCGGGGGTGACGATATCCAGCAGGTGATGTGGCACCAGCGCCTGTTCGGCAGGGGTCGGTTTGGCTACGCCAATGTCCATCCCGATATAGACCAGCCGGCTATCAACGCTGACGATCTCGCCGTTGAATGCCTGTGCCAGAATCAGGGCCAGCGCCGATTTGCCAACGGCGGTCGGCCCCAGCAGAACGATCACAGAGCCGGTAACGGGATCATCACCAGCTGATGGCATCACGGATAACCTCAATGCGGGGGCCACGGCGATTAAGGGCGACGACGGCCAGATCCACTCGCCAGGAAGACTCTTCAAGGTTGTGCGCTTCCAGGTAAGCGTTGACAGCGGCCAGCAGACGATTCTGCTTGGCCGCGGTCAGGCTTTCAATGGCTGGGTCGGTATCTTGGGCGCGGCGTGTACGCACCTCAACGAACACCCATTCGTCCCCCTGACGGGCTACGATGTCCAGTTCGCCCCCCGGGCAGCGCCAGTTACGCTCAACGATCCGGTAACCCTGTGCCTGCAGATGGCTGGCAACAAGTGCCTCGCCATAGGCGCCCAGTTGCATTCGCGGGGTTGGCATCGGCGGTTGACCTGCCTGTGTGGAATCGTCACTGGCGATGTTTTCTAACCCAGGATGGGAGGGAAAGCAAGCTAATTGTTGCTTTACGCTTGGCGCCCGTGCTACAATTCAGTTATCTTAATGACTGACATAAGCTGGCGGGGGTCTCATGTCCCTCATGACTGTGTTGCGGCAGGCTGACATCTTCTACGAGCTTACCGACAGCCAGCTTGAGCAGGTCGCGGCCATCTGCGAAGAGCGTGTTTTTGAGGCCGGCGAAATTGTCTTTGAGGAAAACACGCGCGGCGATGAGCTGTACGTGATTGCCTACGGCGAGATCGAGATTCAGGTAAACCCGGCCTTGATCAGCGGGCGTGAGACCACCGGGCCGCAGACCATCGCGACGTTGCGTCGTGGGCAGTCGTTCGGCGAGATCGCCCTGGTGGATGAAGGATTGCGCTCCGCGTCAGCGCGCTGCGCTCAGCATGATACGCGGTTGATCGTCATTCCGCGTGACAAGTTGATGCAACTCTGCGAAGCCCAGCCGCAGCTTGGATACCGCCTGATGCGTAACCTGGCCGCTGACCTGGCGATGAAGATCCGTAACACTGATCTACAGGTGCGGGAGCAACTGACCTGGGGGCCGGAGCATAGCAGATAAGGTTGCGATTCAAGCTGAATCATACCTGGCGCTCCAGCGCGCAACCTCCTTTCCGGTTGCGCGTTTTCTGTTATGATTGGTGGGACGTATCCGCGAACAGGTATGGGGATTATGAGCGATATCACCGATGCCCGGCAGGCGCGATTGCGGACCCTGACTCAGATTCCGATGGCGTTGCTGCGTACCATGCGCCCCCGGCAGTGGGTCAAGAACGGTATGGTCTTTGTCGGGCTGGTTTTTGACGCGCAGATGTTCGATCTGCAGGCGACCGCCAGGGTCGCCGTTGCCTTTGTACTGTTCTGCCTGGTGGCAGGCACGGTCTATATCATCAACGATCTGGCTGATCTTGAGAAAGATCGCCTTCACCCGCGCAAACGGTATCGTCCATTGCCCGCCGGAGAACTGCCGGTAGGTGTGGCAGTTGCGGCGGGGGTGTTGCTGCCGCTGATAACGCTGGGGATTGCGGCGTGGTTCAGCCCGCCGCTGGCGCTGACGCTACTGGGCTACCTGTTGCTCCAGCTGGCCTATTCCTTCTGGCTGAAGAATGTGGTCCTGATCGATGTGCTGGTGATCGGCGCGGGCTTTCTGCTGAGGGTGGTGGCTGGTGTGGTGGTGATTGAGGTTGCCCGTTTTTCGCCGTGGCTGTATGTGGTGACCGGCTTCGCCTCCCTGTTTTTTGCGGTGGGTAAACGGCGGCAGGAGCTTCTGCTCCTCAATGACAGAGCGGAAACTGTGCGCCCGGCGTACCGCAACTATACGCCGGCGTTGCTGGATGATATGCTGCGGATGGTGACCACCGGGACGCTGCTGGCTTACACGCTCTACACATTCGAGGCGCATCCAGAGCGACCTTTTATGCTGCTAACCATTCCCTTCGCGCTGTACGGGATTATGCGCTACCTGTATGTAATCCATGTCCAGGGGAAGGGCAGCGCGCCGGACGAAGTATTGCTGGAAGATGTTCCCCTGATGGTGACCATTTTGTTATGGGGGCTGGTTGTCGTCGGCGTGCTGTACCTGAGCTGAGCGCCTATGGCAGAGATCACGGCTACCGCGCCGGGCAAGATCATCCTGTTTGGCGAACACGCAGTTGTCTATGGCCAGCCGGCGATTGCCGTTCCGCTCGCGGTGGTACAGAGCCGGGCGGTGGTCAGGCCGGGACGAGCCGGTGAAGGGTTGATCATCGTCACTGCCAACCTGGGGCGCACCTTTGTCGTAAGGGCAGAGGCTCAGCCGGATGACCCGGCGCTGGTGGTGGCTGCACGTCTGCTCCTGACTCATCTTCGCAAGCCTGTGCCAGATCTGCAGGTGGTGCTGCACAGCACGATTCCGGTTGCCAGCGGGCTGGGCAGCGGAGCAGCCGTTACCACGGCGCTGCTACGTGCCCTGAGCGCTGCATTGGGACAGCCACTCGATAATGTGACTCTGAATGCCCTGGTTTACGAAGTCGAGAAGCTATATCACGGCACGCCCAGCGGCATCGATAATACGGTGGTAGTCTATGGGCTCCCGGTCTATTTTGTCCGGGGCCAGCCGATCGAAACCTTCACGATCGGCGCACCGGTTCACCTGCTGGTAGCCGATACAGGGCTGGCCAGCCCGACCCACGTGGCGGTTGGCGATGTGCGAATGCTCCGTGACGCGGACCCGGCCCGGATTGACGCCGTGCTGGAAGCCATCGGCACGGTGGTGCGTTCGGCGCGGGCAGCGATCGAACAGGGCGATACACCGGCCCTGGGAAGGCTCGCCCGCGAGAACCAGGCCCTGTTGCGCGAATTGACCGTCTCATCCGAGGCGCTGGAGACTTTGATTACTGCGGCGGAAGCTGCAGGCGCGGAAGGGGCCAAGCTTTCCGGCGCAGGACGTGGGGGCAACCTGATCGCCTTTGTCAGGGCAGAAATGGCGCCGGCGGTCATGACTGCGCTCAAGGCAGCGGGCGCTGTGCGGGTGCTATACACCGTGTTGACATGAGGGGCAGGTGGGATGCTTACCTTTGTCAAACTGGGCGGTTCGCTGATCACCGACAAGCGTGGCGTAGAGGTGTTTCACGCGGAGCGGACGGCAGCGCTGGCGCGGGCGATTCAGCAGGCCAGGCAGGCGCGTCCGGACCTGCAGCTGGTGATCGGGCATGGCAGCGGGTCATTCGGCCATGTCGCCGCCCATCGCCATCAGACTGCGGCTGGTGTGCGTACCGCAGCCGAATGGGAGGGATTTGCCGAAGTAGCGCGCGCCGCAGGGCGGCTGAACCGCCTGGTAACGGATGCGCTGGCCGGTGCGGGTATCCCGGTCTGGAACCTGCAACCGTCGGCCTCTGCCGAGTGCGCTGACGGCGCGTTGCAACGCCTGGAAGTCCGACCGTTGCAGGTGGCACTTGAGCACGGGCTGGTGCCGCTGGTGTACGGTGATGTGGCTCTGGATACGGTGCGCGGCGGGACGATCGTCAGCACGGAGGCGCTCTTCTTCTTCCTGGCTCCCGTACTACGTCCGGAGCGCGTGGTGCTGCTGGGCGAGGTAGCGGGCGTATTGGACCCGGCAGGCAGGGTTATTCCACGGATTACTCCGCTTGACCTGCCTGAGATTGAGGTTGCGCTGGGCGGATCGCATGGTGTGGATGTAACAGGGGGGATGGCTTCCAAAGTGCGCGATATGGTTGCCCTGGTCACGGCGATTCCCGGTTTGACCGTGCAGATTGTTTCCGGCCTTGACGCCGATCTGGTGCGTCAGGTGCTGGTCACACCTGATTCGGCGGCAGGTACGGTGATTTGCGGCGGCTGAGGTTCAGACACGGTGGCCAGCGGTATCCTGCCAGGCGTCAGCCAGGCGATTAGCGGCGAAGATCGTCACCGTAATCGCGATGCCGGGCGGCAGGGCGATCCAGGGGGCAAGCCTGAAGACAGCGCGGCCTTCGCTGAGCATTGTGCCCCAATCCGGTATAGCCGGGTCGCCGCCAAAGCCCAGGAAGGCAAGCGCGGCGCCATTGAGGATGGCCCAACTCAAAGAGACCCCGGCGAAACTGAATAGACTTTCCTGAATGTTAGGCAAAATGTGAAAGAGCAGAATCCGTCCGGGCGGCACGCCGATGGCATGGGCGGCGTCAATGTAAGGAGCGCTGCGCACCATCAGGACGGCGGCGCGTACCACCCGTGCGTAAGCCGGTAACCCCGCCAGACCCACCGCCAGTGCGATGGAGAGACGGCCCGGACCGATCAGAGCGATGATCGCCAGTCCCAGTAGCAGGTTCGGGAAGGCGAGCAGGATGTCCATGCCCGCCATAAGGAGGCGGTCCATCCAACCCTGGCTATAGCCAGCCAGGACACCCACCAGCAAACCCGGTAGGATGGCGATCCCGGCACCCAGCAGGGCGACCAAAAGAGTCTGTTGACCGCCCCACAGCGTCCGGCTGAGTACATCACGACCCAGGGCGTCGGTGCCAAGGGGGTGCTCTGGCGAGGGGGGACGCAGGTGCGCTTCGGCTACCGCCGTGCGCGGGTCGGGCAGGTTGAGCAGCGGAGCAGCCAGGGTGATCAGCGCGATGGCGCCCAGGATTAGCACAGGGACATCAAAGGGCCGGGGTTGGCGTTGCGGCGGGCCGATCAGATCAGGCAGTGGGATGCGCAAGGCTCAGCTCTCCTCCGCCGGGCGCAGGCGCGGATCAAGCAGGCCATGCCCGATGTCGGCCAGCGTGTTCACCACACTATAGGTAATGGCCGCCAGCACAACCACCCCCAACACAACCGGATAATCCTGGTCAATGACCGCGTGCTGGAGCAGTTGCCCGATTCCCTGCCGGACGAAGATCATCTCTGTGATGACGGTGCCACCCAGCAGGAAACCGGTCTGCAGGGCAATAATCGACAGGATGGGCGGGAAACTGGCACGCAGTACATGGCCGAAGAGGATTTGCGAACCACGCAACCCTTTGGCGTAGGCGGTGCGTACGAAAGGAGCCTCCTGTGTTCGACGCAAACTGGTGCGAGTGACGCGGGCGATACTCCCGGCTACATGGAAACCGAGCACACCTGCCGGGAGCAGCAGGTGCGTCGGACTACCCGATCCGGTAGCTGGCAGCAAGTCAAGCTGCGTGCTGAATACGTAGATGCCCAGCGTGGCTGTCCAGTAGATCGGCGAGGCGAGGGCCAGCACATTCAGGGCGCCAGCGAACTGGCCGGGCCAACGAGGCCAGTAGAAGGCTTCAATCATGCCCAGTGTCAGACCGAGGATGATGGCGATGACCAGGGCGGCGCTGGCCAGGCTGACGGTTGCGCCGAGTTGCTCGCCAATCAGCACACTGACGGGCTGCTGAGTCAGGTAGGAGTAGCCCAGATCGCCGCGGGTGAGGTCCAGCAGGAACCGCGCATACTGGATGGGCAGGGGCGATTCCAGCCCCAGGGCGGCCCGGCGGGCAGCAATGCTCGCTGGCGAAGCGCCTCCCTGCAGCATCTGATTGGTGATCGCGTCGCCAGGCAACAACCGCAGGGCCAGGAAGGCCAGTGTGGACGCTCCCCAGACTGTCAACAGGGTTGTGAGCAGCCGGTCGCGCATGAAGCGCCACATGGCTCAGTCCTCGCCGGCGATCCAGCCAAAGTTGTGAAGCAGCGGGAACCAGCCCTGGGCGTCAAAAGCCACGCCGGTCAGGCGGGCGGTCGCGCCATTGAGGTTGACGTAATCGCGGATAGGCAGGATCAAGGCCTGTTCCATGATCCTCGTCTGGGCGGCGGCGTAGAATGCCGATCGGCGGGCCAGATCGGTCTCGCGCCCGGCGTCTCTCAGGTAGGTATCCAGTTCAATGTCTGAATAACCGGTCCAGTTCAGCGCACCGTCCGAAAGGAAGAACTGCTCCAGCAGGCTGGCGTCACGCCCAAAGAAGTTGAGCGCGATCAGATTGTAGGTTCCCTCGGCGGCGGCTTCGCGCAGCTGGCCGAGACCGGCGACCTGCCGGATCTCCAGATCAATGCCGACCTGGCGCCACTGGCTCTGGATCAGCTGGGCTACCTGTGGTATCTGGCCCCAGGGCGGAATCACCATGGTTATTTTGAGCGGCAGACCGGCGCTGCTGACGGTCGGGGCGGGGGAGGGCTCGGCAGCCGCCTGGGTAGGCACGCTCTGCAGGCCAGCAGGCACCATCAGAATGCCCTCGGCGTTGCGCTCCGTGAAGCCTACAGCGGAGAGCAACGCCTGCGCCTGCACGATGTCATACGGATAAGTGTCGACCACCTGCGGGTAGTAATCGTCTGTGACTGCGGTCAGCGGGCCAAAGGCCACCGGGGAGAAACGCTGAAAGATCGTCTCTGCAATGGCAGTGCGGTTAGTGGACAGGATGAGCGCCTGCCGGACGGTCAGACTATCCGTTGGGAAGCGGCGCGTGTTCATCAGGAATTGCAGGGGCTGGCCGGGGATAGGAACGGGATACAGGCGGACCTCCGGATTGCCGGAAAGCAATTGAGCGTCGATTGGCTGGATTTCGCCAACGATGTGCACTTCGCCGCTTTCTAGAGCCAGCGTCCGGGTGGGCGGATCCTCAAAGAAGCGGAACTCGATGGTTTGCACCGGGTTGTCCGGTAGAATGTAGAATGGCGGCCCCCAGGCATACTGGGGGTTGCGGGTCAGCACCAGCCGGTCGCCCGGCACGTATTCCACCATGCGAAACGGCCCGGTGCCGATCTGGTGGAATTGATAGGTGGCATTGTCGTATTCGGCGAGTTGCGCCGGGCTGGCAATGCCCAGATAGACCTGGCTGAGCGAGTCAAGCAGCGGCGCATAAGGCTCGCTGAGGTTCAGGCGGATAGTGCGGTCATCCAGCACTTCGTAGCCGGTCAGCGGACCGAGCATGAAGCGGGCCTTCTGAGAACCGTTATCCGGGTTGGTGATCCGATCCAGGTTGGCGGCGACGGCCTGCGCGTTGAACGGTGTGCCATCATGAAAGACCACATCAGTGCGCAGGCTGAAGGTGTACGTGCGGCCATCAGCGCTGATCTCCCACTGGCTGGCCAGACCGGGCACGAACGCGCCGGTCGCCGGGTCACGGTAGACCAGGGTGTCATAGACCGACCGCAGGGGGATGCCCAGTTCTGCTGAAGCGTTCAGGTGCGGGTCAAAGCCGCTGGGCATGAGGGTGAGGCCATAGACGATTTTGGGTTCGGGCAAGGTCTGGGTGGCCGTACCGCCAGCGCACGCCGCCAGCAGAATAGCCAGGAGAACGGTAAGCAGACTGAGGCGTTTCATTGGATTTTTAGCCCCCGGCGGTTATGCTTGAGCCAATCGCATTGCCGCTGGCCAGTATACCGCAGCGGTATCTGGCCGGGGTAGCGCGGCATGGGCGCGGGCGATCCGCTACGCTAGAATCAAAACAAGCGCCAGCATGTGTTCCTGAGAGGCGCAGGTTATGACTGTTTTTCGCAATTTGCCGCCCGACGATGAGGAAGAGCCACAACGGCTATTCTTCCGGCCTGTGTGGCGCCCGGCACTGATTGAGCTGGCTATCCTGGCAGCGCTGGCAGCAGGCGTGTATCTGGCTGTGCCGCGCCCTTCACTGGATGCGGGTGGGCGTGTGATAACCAGCACGATTCTGGCTCTTGTGCCAGCAGCATTGTGGCTTGGGTTTTCGTGGTGGCCTGAACGTCGGGTGCAGCGCCCGCGTCAGGGTTTGCTCAGCGTGATGGTAGTCAGTTTCCTGGTCGGCAACGGTGTGACCGCCCCGGTGATTGAGCAGTTCATTGAACCGGGGCGCTGGTTGGACACCGTGTCCGGGATTACACGCATTGCCGGTTTCACACTAACGGTGGGCATGGTATCTGAATTGTCGAAGTATCTGGTACTGCGTTACCTGGCCTGGCCGGGACGCCTGGAACGACGGGTGGACACGGTGGCTTATAGCCTGGCGGCGAGCATGGGGCTGGCGACCGTGTTCAACCTGCGGTTTGCGTTACTGGAAGGCGGCGGGCAGCCCGGCCCGGCAGCTATAGCGGTGACGTCAATGGCGTTGATGCAACAGGCCGCCGGCTTGCTGGTGGCAATCGGACTGATGCGGCTCAAGATGGATCGGGTTCGGGCTTTCGATATGCCGCTTTACCTGCTGGGGGGCGCTCTGTTGCAGGGGGTATTCACGGCGGTTCGGGCCGGTCTGGTAGTGCCCGGCTTTGGCATTGGTGCAACGGCGAATGCCCCGCTGAGCGGATTGATCTTTGCCGTGGTATTCGCCCTGCTCCTATACGCGATCTCGGCCTTTCTCATTGGCAGCGCGGAACAACGCGACCAGCACCGAACGGCTCCCGACCCGGTTTGGCGATTGCCTTAGGCTGCGGCTGGATGGTTGTGATGACCGGCTCATCTTCCCTGCAGGATTTCCCTCTCACGCGCACACAGCGCTGGGCCAATGCGCTTACCGTAGTGGTGGCGCTGTTCGGCTTGGGAATCGGGTTCCTCATGAAGGATCAGATCATCAGCGCCACAGTGCCTTTTCGTGACCTGGCGGCGGGCATCCTGGCGCGTTACCCGCAGGGCTGGTTGCTGGATACGGCTGGCGATTATGTCTTTCGGGTTCGCGATCCTGAGTCGCCGCGTTTTCTCACGACCCTGCAGGTGCAGGTCATCGCGATCGGTCAGGATGCGGCGGCGCGTAACATTCTTGATGATCTGACACTGCAGCGGGCGCAGACTCTGGCCGCTTACCGCATTCTGCGCGCCATTCCGGACACCCTACCGGACGGAGACCCTACCACGCGGGTCGAATACGTCTATGTAGCAACCGAAACGAACCCATTTCTGGAGCCGGTGCCAGTGGTTGTGTACGGGGTGGACATGGTGACGCTGAAGCGCGGACAGGCGGTTATCGTGACCTTCCGTGTGGAAGCTGAGCGTTTTGAAGATGAAGCATGGCGATTGGAGCAGTTTCTTGCCTCACTCGAATTCTAGGCGGTTGCTGGCACTGGCGCTGACTATCGTCCTGCTGGCGGCGCAGCCGGCGATCCTGCCGGTGCAAGCTCAGACAGTGGTTGATTTCACCACTATTGCGCGGGCGACGGTCTACATCACCAGCGTGTATGATGTCACCGGGCGGCGGGTCGTTTCCTGTACGGCTTCCGGAACACTGGTTTCCGCGGATGGGCTGATTCTAACCAACGCGCATGCAGTCGTGGATAGCGAACGGTGCCGGGTAGAAGACATCGCCATATCTGTAGCGGTGCGCCTGAATGAACCGCCGGTGCTAACCTACTATGCCGATGTGGTCAGCTACGATCTTGGCCTTGACCTGGCCGTGCTGCGGATCACCCGGCTGATCGATGGTCGACAGGTGGAGAAGGACACGCTCAGCCTGCCATTTGTCGAACTGGGCGATTCGCGTCAACTGCGCCTGGACGATACCATTACGGTCTTCGGTTACGAGGGAATCGGCGACCAAACGGTTACGCTGTCACGCGGCACGATTATCGGCTTCATCGCTGAGGCGCGTGGTGGCGAGCAGGCCTGGCTCAAGACCAGCGCGACGATCCTTGGCCCGATGGCCGGTGGGGGCGCCTATAACAGCGCCGGGCAACTGATTGGGATTCCGACCACAGCGCCGGCCAGCGATCCGGCGGCGGTTCTGGATTGCCGGCAGGTGCAGGACACCAATAGCGATGGCTTGGTTGACAGCCGCGACCGCTGTATTCCGGTTGGTGGGTTCATTAACGCTTTGCGGCCTGCACATCTAGCGCGGGGGCTAGTACGTGCAGCACGGTTGGGCATTGTCGATGGCGGGCATATGGCTTCTGTACAGGTCGCCGCGGCAGCGGCTGCTGCAGGAGAACCAGGCTTTGGGCCGATCTTCTTTACGCCATCGATCAATGAGGCTGGCCAGCCGACGATGTTCGTGACTCGCCTGCCTTCCGGCACCAGCGGCCTCTACCTGTGTTTTGAATACCGGAATATGCGGCCTGGCATCACCTATGAGCTGCGTACCACACGCAACGGGGATAGCGCCCCGGCTGTCAGCCAGGCCCCGACGCTGTGGAGCGGTGGGGTGAACGGTTTCTGGTACATTGGCAGTTCGGGGCAGGTGTGGCAAAACGGCGTCTATGAATTTGCGCTGCTGATTGAAGGGCGTGTGGTGCAGACGGCACGGATCACTATTGGCGGAGCGCCGGAGCCGACGCCATCCTTTTCAGATATTGTATTTGGGCTGCTGGATAGCAGCGGCAACGTCATCGGCAGCGGCTATACGCTGGGGGTGAGCAACATTGTGTCCGCCCGGTTTATCTTCCGCGACATGACGGCGGGCTTGCCCTGGGCAGCAATCTGGTACTACGAAGGGATTGAATTGCGGCGTGACGGCGGTAGCTGGAACCTGGGACCTTCGGGGTCACAGACGATCAACATCACCGGCGACCTACTGCCCGGTCGCTACCGCCTGGAGCTTTACGTCGAAGATCGGCTGACAGCTGCCGCTAACCTGATATTGGCCGGTGGGCAGGAGGGCGTTTTTGCCCGTATCCTGAGCAACCCGCGTTTTTCCAGCAGCATTAGTGGGGGATCGCCCAGCGGTCCGGCGACCGAGTCGTTCAGCGCCGGGATTAGCGATCTGTACGCATTCGTGGACTGGCAACAATTGGCGCCCGGCACGCCCTGGACGTATCGCTGGCTGGTGGACGGCGAGGTGTTTTTTGAGCACACCGAAGCGTGGGCGGTGCCGGAGTCGGGCGTTGACTTCTGGATCCGGTTAAGTTCGGAGCATGGGTTGCCTGATGGCGCTTACCGGCTGGATATCCTGCTGGGTGGACAGCTTTTTATCTCCCAGACGGCGCGGGTCGGGCTTGGCCAGTTGCCGGTGACCGCTGGCAATCTGGCGGTCGGTGTGCAGGCAGGCGGGGTGGTGGTGGACGCACTGACCGGGGAGGGTATTCCCGGCGTGTTGTTCATTGTCCTGAAAGCACAGTTTTCCGTTGCTGATTTTGTCTGGGATGAGTCACAAATATTCGGCATGTCTATGACTGACAGTCGGGGGCGTTTTGAACTGGATCGCCTGCTGCCTTACGGGGAGTTGTACAGTGTGGTCATCGTGGCTGATGGCTACCTGCCGGTGGCGGCAGATGCGATCAGCCTTGACCCGGCAGATCCGGAACTGGCGGATGGGCGCCTGGAATTTCGTCTGGAACTGAATCGAGACCTGACCTCATGAGTGATCGGGAACGGCTTGATGTGTTGCTGGTCACGCGCGCACTGGTGGAGAGCCGGGAACAGGCTCGCCGCCTGATCATGGCCGGCGAGGTGCTGGTCGATGGGCGGCTGGTGGATAAGCCTGGCACCAGGGTGCCGCGCGAGGCAGCGTTGGAAGTGCGAGCCTTGCCGCGCTATGTCAGCCGGGGCGGGGAGAAGCTGGCTGCAGCCCTGGAGGTCTTTCCGGTGCAGGTCACAGGCGCAATCTGCGCCGACGTGGGAGCCAGTACGGGCGGCTTTACCGACTGCCTGCTTCAGCATGGCGCGGCGCGGGTGTATGCCATCGATGTTGGCTATGGCCAGCTCGATTACCGGCTGCGCCAGGACGAGCGAGTTGTCGTGCTGGAGCGTACCAATGCGCGCTATGTGGAGCGGCTGGCGGAAGCAGTTGATCTGGTGACGATCGACGCTTCGTTCATTTCCCTGCGGCTACTGTTGCCGGTGGTAAAGGGCTGGCTGAGGCCGCAGGCCAGCGTGATCCCACTGATTAAGCCGCAGTTTGAAGCTGGCAAACGCGACGTGGGCAAAGGCGGGGTCGTACGCGATCGCGCTGTACACCGCCGCGTGCTGGAAGACATACTAACAGCAGCGCTAGGCTTTGGTTTCACCGTGCACGGGCTGATCCGCTCACCCTTGCTGGGGCCATCAGGGAACATCGAGTTTCTGGCCTGGCTGAGGGTTGGGGCGGATGCTCCAGGTAAAGCCCCAGCCGATCTGATCGATGCGGCGCTGAACGAAATCGCCCGCTGATCCCTTCCGCAGTATTCTCAATAGAAATGCGACTCCGTGATAAAGTTGTTGTGGTTGCGAGACAAACAACCCAATCACAGGAGCCGCACGATGGACACTATAACACAGATTCAAGTGGCATGGGAATTGAAGGAGTCGGGCACAGGGTGGATGAGATTGCTGAGCAGCTGGGGAAGCATCGGGCGACGATCTATCGCTGGCTCAAAGGCATTCGGATGCGGGGCATTCGGGGCTATGTGGCCTATTTCAAGCAGGCGAAGAAAGGACGCCGAGTGCGCAAGACGCCGGGCTATGTGGTGCAGCGGGTATTGAGTATCCGGCGGGAGTATCGCGACTGCTGCGGGGAGAAGGTCGTGTACGTGCTGGCGCAGGAAGGCATTGACCTCAGCCGCAGCACGGTCTATCGCATTCTCAAGCGCCATCTGGTCTTACGCAAGCATCACCGCCAGCCCGAGGGTGCGCCGGTGCAGCGTGCCACCGGACCGCGCCAGGTGGTGCAGGTCGATACCGTCAACCTGGGGGAGGTGTACGCCTACACGGCGATTGACACCTTCACCCGCGAAGCGGCGATTGTCATGCGCCCCTCCTTACAGGCCGCCGATGGCCGGGTTGCCCTGGAGCAGTTGATGGCGGTATTCGGGCGCGTGTCCCTCCTGCAAACCGATGGCGGGTCAGAATTCAAAGCCGAGTGCGCTGAGGGCATGCATCGCTGGGCGGATCAGCATCGTATCGCGCGGGCTTACAAGAAGAACGAACAGGCTTTCATTGAAGCCTTCAACGGCACGCTGCGCCGTGAGGAGTTTGGCGCTCTCAAGTTCCGGGGCGATGAATTGGAGCTGGCCCAGCAGTATGCCGATGCTTTTCTCGACTACTATCACCACCGGCGCCCCCATCTCTCACTCGGCATGCTCACGCCCGCTCGTTTCGCTGAGTCGCATTTGCCTTGAGAGAATGCGCCTTCTATACATGGCCTGCGGATTCAGGTATACTCCTGCCGAAGTCCTCACGGCCATGGGTGGCCGGGTTGGAATACGAGTAAAGCATGGACAAGCAGCACATCCGGAACTTCTGCATTATCGCCCATATCGATCACGGCAAGAGCACACTGGCTGACCGTCTGCTGCAACTCACCGGTACGGTCTCTGACCGGGAGATGCAGGAGCAGGTGCTGGATAACATGGACCTGGAACGCGAGCGCGGCGTCACGATCAAGGCGTCGGCTGTGCGGATGGTCTACACCGCTGAGAGTGGCGAACAGTATGAGATGAATCTGATCGATACGCCCGGCCATGTCGATTTTTCCTATGAAGTCAGCCGGGCGCTGCAGGCCTGCGAGGGCGCGATTCTGGTGGTGGATGCAACCCAGGGTATTGAAGCGCAGACGCTAGCCAACCTCTACATGGCCCTGGAAAACGATCTGGAGATCATCCCGGTGGTGAACAAGATTGACCTGCCAGCGGCCCAGCCGGACGTGGTGGCTAAGGAGATCGAAGATTTGCTTGGCGTGCCCGCCGGTGAGGTGATCCCGATCTCCGCCAAGACCGGTCTTAACGTGCAGGCGGTGCTGGAGGCCGTGATCCGCCAGGTGCCGCCGCCAACCGGCGATGTCAGCAAACCGCTGCGGGCGCTGGTGTTTGACTCGCACTACGATTCCTACAAAGGTGTAGTGGCCTACGTCCGGGTGGTGGATGGCGTCCTGGACAAGGATGCCCGGTTACGCATGATGGCGACCGGCGCTGTGCTTGAGCCGGTTGAGATCGGCGTCTTCAGCCCTGAGATGGTACCGACTGGCCGGCTGGAGGCCGGCGAAGTGGGTTATGTTGCCACCGGTTTCAAGACGGTGCGAGAGTGCCGGGTGGGTGACACGATCACCCTGGCGCAGGGTGGGGCGGAGTGGCCGTTGCCGGGCTATGCTCAGGTCAAGCCGATGGTCTTTGCCGGGATGTACCCGGTGGAGAATGACGACTACAACGATCTGCGGGACGCGCTGGAGAAGCTGCAACTCAATGACGCCTCGCTGGTCTTCCAGCCGGAGACTTCACAGGCGCTCAACTTCGGGTTTCGGGTGGGCTTCCTGGGGCTTTTCCACATGGAGATTGTCCAGGAGCGGATCGAACGGGAATATGATCTGGACATCCTGGTGACGGCCCCCAGCGTGGAATACGAAGTTCTGCTGCGCAACGGCGAGGTTATCCGTATTGATAGCCCGGCTGACCTGCCTGACGAAAGCACGATTGCGGAAATCCGTGAACCGTGGATGACCATTCAGGTCTTCACGCCGCAGGATTACATCGGGCCGATCATGGATCTGGTCACCCGCCGCCGGGGGACGTATGAGAGCATGGAATACCTGGATGCGTCGCGAGTCGTGCTGACGTATCATCTGCCGCTGGCAGAACTGATCGTGGACTTCCACGATAAACTGAAGAGTATATCGCGGGGGTACGCCAGCCTGGATTACCAGTTCGATGGCTACCGTCCAGGCCGATTGACCAAGCTGGAGGTGCTGGTCAACAAACAGCCGGTGGATGCCCTGGCCATGATTGTTCACGAGGATGATGCTTTTCATAAGGGGCAGCGGCTGGTTTCCCAGCTCAAGAAATTGATCCCGCGCCAGCAATTCGAGGTGCCGATTCAGGCGGCGACCGGCAAACGGGTGATCTCCCGCGCCAATGTCAAAGCTGTGCGCAAGGACGTTCTGGCCAAGTGCTACGGCGGGGATATCACCCGCAAGCGCAAGTTGCTGGAAAAGCAGAAGCGCGGCAAGAAGCGTATGAAGATGATTGGTAATGTGGAAGTGCCGCAGGAAGCGTTCATGGCGGTGCTGCGACTTGAGGATGAAGACTGAGGCTCATCAGGAGTCGTCAGGCTGAAACCCTCGCCCGGCATCAGGGCGAGGGTTTTTGATTCAGCTGGTATCAGGGCGCAGGTTGCTGATGCAACCAGTGCCAGGCCAGAGCCATGCCCCAGGTGCTGGCCCAGGTGAAGGGGTGGCCATCCTGCTCGCTGAAGCGGAAGATACGCGTCCTGGTCTCGCGGGGTGTGGCCACACCGATCAGGGCGGCGTCAGGGCGCATGATCACGGCGATGGCAATGTCGGCGTGGAAGCTTTCCCTGGCCCGGCTGGCCGCAGCGATGCTTAGTTGCTCAAGCGAGAGTTCCTGGGCATTGGCCAGGGTTGCATAGAGGGCTTCCGGCGTTTCAAACTGCTGCACACCGCTGAGGATGTACTCGGCCCCGCCTACGGCCTGGATACGGCTGCTGAGACGATTGCCCAGGCCAGTCTCACTGACGGCTAGCTTCATCCCCAGCCGCGAAAGCTCCTGGATCAACGCGGCTTCGATAGTCTCTTTCTCTAGACCGTAGATGTATTCCCCCAGTCGTGCGCGGATTTGCGCTTCAATGGCGGCAATCATGGCGTCAGCGACGGCTTCGCTTTCGGCTTTTGCCGTGATGCGGATGTCGGTCTGTCCGGTATGCGCCGCCAACCCTACCGTCGGGTTGGCGAGGGTCATCAGGTCAAGAATGGCGGCGTCGACGGCACTCTCACCGATCCCGGCGGTGCGGAGAACACGCGCTTTGATGATGCTGGTCAGGTGGAAACGCTCCCGCAGGTAAGGGATGACGGCCTGTTCCAGCAGGTATTTCATCTCATGGGGGACACCGGGGAGGCTGATCACAACTCCGCGTTCAGTCTCCAGGGCAAAGCAGGGCGCCGTTCCTACCGGGTTTTCGATGGGGAGCGCACCCTCTGGGATGAACGCCTGCTGGCGGTTGTTCTCACTCATCGGGCTTCCCATGCGGGCGAACCGGGCAGCAATCTGGTCGAAAAGCGCCTGCTGAAACACCAGTGGCCGGTTGGTAGCCGCGGCGACGGCCTGCCGCGTGACATCATCGACAGTTGGCCCGAGGCCGCCGGTGGTGATAACAATGTCCGCCCGGTCCAGCGCGATATCGATCGCGTGGGTGATGCGGGCCTGGTTGTCGCCTACGGTGGTGGTGAAATACAGGTCCAGCCCAATGTCGCGCAGGGAACGGGCAATATGGGCGCTATTGGTGTCGACAATCTCGCCAAGCAACAGCTCGGTGCCAATACTGATGATTTCAGCGTTCATGTTTCCTCAGTCTGCTGCAGCTAGGAAAGGGTCAAGTTGTAATATATATACTAAGTCTTGGCATTGCCCTTCCGTTGCGACCTGGCGGCGCATTGGAGTATACTGATATCGATTCTGCGACTCAGATGACCCGGTTAACGGGAACGTACCGCAAAAGACCGAGAAATAGCGTCCGGGCCACGTTCATGATCTCCCGGGACGGTGGGAGGCCAGTTCCCGGGGAGTGGCGCAGCCAATCTTGATCGCCTGACCGGGTGATCACCGAATCTGTGCTAATTGTACTGGCAAGCTCGTTGTATTCAACACTGTTGTGGCAGAACCTGGCAAACCAGGAGAAGAAGAGAATCGGCCTGGCGCAGCACGTCACTGCGGCAGTCCAGAAGAGGGGCTGCTGATTCCAGGCAGGGATAACGCCGAGCAGGGTCTGCGGGCGTACGCCGACGTCACTGGCAGGCCTGGCTGTGCTGTGCACGATATGTACAGGGGAGTTGGGCATGACCAGATCGATCAGTGATCGACCGATGCTCACCGTAGAGGAGGGTGAGCATGTTGGATTGCGTGTGGTAATTGACCAGGACGTTTTTGTGATCGGGCGCGGCGAAGAGTGCAACTTGGTGCTGCGTGATCGGGCGATTTCCCGCCAGCATGCGCGCATCTGGCGGGAAGGCGATAGCTACTTTGTTGAAGACCTGGGCAGCAAGAATGGCACCTGGGTCGGCGGAGAGCCATTGCGGCAACCGCGCCAGCTTGTGGATGGCGATCGCATCCAGCTGGCGCGAACGGTCAGAATTGCTTACTCCGAATCGGATGCGACGATCGAGGTAGCCTTTGACCCCGGCCAGCTCCAGGGCCGGTTGACGCTCAACCGGGAGGCCCGGCGCGTGTTCATCGGCCAGCAGGAAGTCCTGCCGCCGCTGAGCCTGCCGCAGTATCGGCTGTTACAGCTGCTGTACGACGCAGGCGGCGCGGTCTGTACCCGTGAGCAGGTGATTGAGGCCGTCTGGCCAGAGGCGGCCAGCGAGGGGGTCAGCGAACAGGCCATTGACGCCCTGGTGCGCCGGCTGCGGGACCGGCTGGCTGAAGTTGATCCGCATCACCAGTACATCGTGACGGTGCGCGGTCATGGCTTCCGGCTGGATAGCTCGGCCTAGGCGGGGTATGGGAACATGGCCTGCGGCGGATGCCTGGCCGCTGGCCTGTGACTTTGGTGGATAGTGATGGCTTCATGGGCGCTTACAGGCGCCCATGGGCTTTTCCTACCGGCCTGTGGCCAGCTCTAGGTACTCGGCGCGGATGGTGTGTTCCGGTGTGATGCCCAGCAGGGACATGATTTCGGTGGCCATCTCTGCTTTGTACTCCGCGTCGCGGGCCGACCAGGTGCGGCTCTTGATCTCCAGGAAATAGCCGTCGTGGGCAGGCTCCTTGAGTTTGTCAAGGTTGATGTAGAAAAGGATGCCCTTGTAAAGGATGTGCCAGCGCCGCCGTTCCTTTTCGATGGTGCGTTCGATGTCTGGCTGGAAGTACTCCCGGTAGAAGCGCAACGGGCGATCCGCCGGCGCGATGAACTGAGAGCGCGAGAGCAGAATAGCGCGGGCGAACTCGCGTTCCTTGGTCGGCATGGTGTAGGTCAGGCGGCTGCGAACGCTGATGACTTCGTCCCGGTCGTTAATGCTGTCGTCCTCACGATAGCGCACCCGACCCTGCCTGGCATCGTTGAACAGGAAGTACGTATCGTACTGCCGATAGTGGGTATGCCGGACGATCTGGACTTCTTTGCTGGTCAGGACGGCATCGATAATACGGGGATCAGCGGTGTGGGCTTTGACCTGAATCTCGAAGCTTTCCTCCTGTTCCAGGCCACCAATGGCTACCAGTTTGCTCAGGACATTCCCCTCGCGGGCGATCAGGAAAGCGTCAATTTGGCGGGCGTAGTCAGCGGCGATCTCCCGTAACGCAGCCGTATCGATCGTGAGCAATTGACGGTCGCGCATCAACCAGCGCCCGTCGACCATCACATGGGTGACATCGGTGCTCTTGGCGGCATAGACGATCTGCGAATAGATGGCATCAGGATCGCGCTGAAAACGCGGCGTATTGTGCAAGGGCGTATGGTCCAGCGTGATCACATCCGCTCGTTTGCCCGGCTCCAGGCTGCCCGTTACATCGCCCAGGAAGAGCGCCTCCGCGCCCATGCGGGTTGCCATGGCCAGTGCTGTGCGGGCAGGCAGGGCGGTGGGATCGTAAGTCGCTGCCTTGGCAACAAAAGCAGCCAGGCGCATTTCGTCAAACATGTCGAGATCGTTGTTGCTGGCAGTGCCGTCCGTGCCAATGCCCACGATCAGGCCGCGGTTGAGCATTTCCTGCACCGGGGCGACGCCACTGGCCAGTTTGAGATTGCTGCTAGGGTTGTGGGCGACGCGGGCGCCATGGTTGTGGAGCAGGCGCATCTCATCCGGGTCAATGTGCACACAGTGCGCAGCCAGTACCTTGGCATCAAGCAACCCCAGTCGCTCGGCCCAGGAAACGACAGCCATGTCATGTTCGCGGCGACTTTCCTCGACCTCCAGACGTGTTTCGGCAAAGTGGGTGAGCAGAGGAACATCGTACTCACGGGCCAGTGCCGTGCAAGCCCGCAGCGTTTCCTCTGTGTTCGTGTATGGCGCATGGGGGGCGACGGCGGGGGTGATCAGCGGATGTCCTTTCCACGTCTCAATGAATTGCCGGGTGTAGGCGAGACTTTCCTCATAGCTGGCTGCATCGGGAGAAGGGAATTTGAGGACGGTCTGGCCAAGCACGGCACGCAGCCCGGCTTCCACGGTTGCGCGGGCGATATCGCCTTCGTGATAGTACATGTCAGCGAAGCAGGTGGTGCCGCTCAGGATCATCTCCGCGCAGGCCAGCAGCGTGCCATAGTAGCAAAATTCAGGGCTGACAAACTCACGCTCAACGGGCATCATATAGCCCATCAGCCAGACATCAAGCCGCAGGTCATCGGCCAGGCCACGCAGGAGGGTCATTGGTGCGTGCGTGTGAGTGTTGATCAGGCCCGGCATGATGATCTGACCGCTGCAGTCCATTGTTTCAGTGGCAGTATAGGCAGCAGTAATGACCTGCCGGGGGCCGACCGCGACAATCGCGTTGCCTCTGACGGCTATTGCGCCATCTGGAAAAACGTCGTAGTTTTGGTTCATGGTGACGACAACGCCGCCGATAAGAAGCTTGTCAACATGTTCCATGGCTTTTTCCTTTTTTTGAGGGTTGGGCCATTATAGCGTGACATGTCTGCAGTAGAAAATGATTTGTCGGTCTTCCTGTTGTGGCAGGCGGCGGTGAATGGCAGAATGCCTGGTGGGCTGCTGAGAGGGGGCTGGCAGATGGGGCGCGTGGGCGGCGCAGTGTGATGCTGCGCCTTACGGGCAGGCAAGGGGATCGAGGCCTATGGGTCGACGTGAGGCTTTCTGGCGGGCAGGCTGGCTGGTTGAGGCTGGTCTGGTAGGCTGGTTCTTTATCCAGGCGCTTCGCTTTCTGCTGGGGGCGCTGTATGCGCACGTCTCCAGCGCGGACATTGTGCTGCGCCTGGGCATTAGCGACCCACCTCCTCCCGGCGCTGTCCTGCCTGAGGTTGCCCAGGCGGAAGTGGTGGCCGTGGTGGTGGCCGCGCTCATGCCGCTACTGGCCTTCCTCCTGGCGCGGCGGCCGGTCGCATTCGCTCTGGGAGTGGCGGCTGTCGCTATCGGGCGGGTGTTCATGACTCTGAATGAGCCATTCACCGGCGTTCTGGGCGCGGCTATCGTCGTGGCCGGGGCGGGGCTGTACCTGGCGGCAGTGGCCCGGCAATTTCCGGCGCGCTTTGCTGTGTTGCTCGTGATCGGGGTAACGCTGGACCAGATCGTGCGGGCGTACGGCCAGACGATGGATATCACCTGGTCGGAGGCGTTTCTGCCAATTCAGACGGGTTTGTCGGTTGCGCTGGCTTTGATTGCTGTGATCCGGCTGGCCTTCAGCGGTGGCGCTCCATTCCGGGCTGTGGCCGCCTATTCGGGTATTGCCCTGGGCGGAGGGCTGGCGCTGGGCGCATACCTGTTCCTTGAGTGTGCACTGCTGGGCCTGCCCAATGCGGTAGCGCACTGGAGTAAGACGGATTACACCGTGGTGGCCCCGTGGCTGGCAGCGGCGACGGCGCTCACGCTGGTGCCTGAAGCCCGCGACCTTGCCCGTCGGCTATTGACGCTTGTGGATGCCCACTGGCGTGGTTGGTTCTGGCTGGTTCTGATCAGCCTGCTGGTGGTGATCGGTGCACGTTTCAGCGGGGCGGTGGCGGCGGCAGCCCTGATCGTGGCGCAGTTCCTGCTGACGCTGAACTTGTGGTGGATTGCCCGACCGGTCAGCAAGGAAGAGCGCGACATCACCGGCGTGGCGCTGGTAACAGCGTTTGTGATTCTGGCTGTGTTGTTTGGCGCTGACTTCTTTACGTATGAATATGCCTTTGTGCGCGATTTTGGCGGCGGGCTGGCCAGCTTGAGCCATCTACTGCGGGCCATGCGCGGGATGGGGCTGGGCGTGATACTGGTAGGTGTGGCACTGGCGGCCATCCCGATGATGGATGCACGGCGGCGTATCCCCTGGCAACGAGCGGTGCTTGTAGAGACGCTGGCCGGGCTGGGGGGTGTCTTTGCCAGCGCGATCCTGGTGACGCTGGCCGTGTTGCCACCGGCGATTGCCCGGACGGGCAATGCCGATCGAATTCGCGTTGCCACATACAACATCCATGGTGGCTATAGCCTCTACTTTGACTACAACCTGGCGGAGATGGCCAACACGATCTGGGAGAGCGGGGCTGACGTGGTGCTGCTCCAGGAAGTAGATGCCGGGCGGTTGGTGTCCTTTGGTGTGGATCAGGCACTCTGGCTGGGACGCCGGTTGGGGATGGATGTGCGCTTCTTCCCTACCAATGAGTCGTTGCAGGGGCTGGCCGTGCTTTCGCGGGTGCCAATCACGCTGGAGACAGGCACGCTGTTAACGAGTCAGGGAATGCAAACGGGCGTACAGCGGGTGCAGGTCCGGCCTGATGAAGGTGTGCTGGATGTGTATAACACATGGCTAGGCCTGCTGTATGCGCGGGAGTCCAGCGTTCTGGAGCTTCAGCAGCAGGATCAGTGGCTGCAACTTCAGGAGGTTTTGGCGTTAATCGGGACCGATCATCCCGGCGGGGTCGTCGGGCGCGTGATTCTGGGGGGCACATTCAACAATACGCCAGGCTCGGCGCTGTATGAACGTCTGGTTGAGGTTGGCTTCAGCGATCCCTTTGACGGGCTTGCGGTTGACCGTTCGGCAACGTTGCTGCGTGGCGAGGCGATCCAGTTGCGCTTTGACTACCTGTGGCTGCGCAATGTGCTACCGACGGGGCGCGGCGTTCTGGCCAGCGACGCTTCCGATCACCGGCTGGCGGTAGTGGAAATCGACCTCAGCAAGTAGATCAAGATCAGTCTGGCTGGTCGATCTGAATGTGCTGGAGGGCGTTGCGGGCGGCTTCCTGAGCGGCCGTCTGCTTACTGTGCCCGATCCCCCGGCCATAGACGTCATCACCGATGACGACTTCGACGGTAAATTCCTTGTTGTGGTCTGGGCCGGTGGCCTGCACGGTGCGGTAAGTTGGCGTGAGGCCAAGATGAGCCTGACTCCATTCCTGGAGCAGGCTCTTGGCATCTTTGTCGGCGTCTGTGCGCAGGATCTGCTGGAGCGCCGGTTCGAAGCGCGGCAGCACAAAATCGCGAACGGCATCAAGCCCCTGGTCAAGATACAACGCACCGATCAGGGCCTCAAACGCGCAACACAGGTTGGCCTGGCGTTCCCGACCACCGCTTTCCTCTTCGCCACGTCCCAGCAACATGGCATCGCCCAGTGAGCACTGGACACCCAGTTCAGCCAGGGTTTCTGTCCGTACCAGTGCGGCGCGCAGGCGGGTCAGGCGGCCCTCGCGCATCTCCGGGAAGCGATTGTAGAGCCATTCGCCGGTGATGAAATCGAGGACGGCGTCGCCCAGGAATTCCAGGCGTTCATTATCGTCAAGGGCATCATCAGGATGCTCATTGATGTAGGAGCGGTGGGTCAGCGCCCGTTTGAGCAGGGATTGATCCGAAAAGCGCAGCTTCAGGCTATGCTGAATGTTAGCAAGATCATGTTTTGCAGTCACGATGACTCTCTAACTCGTACTGTACAAAGATGCCTTCAGATGCCATTATAGCATGCACTGGAGGGAACGCAGGGCATTTGTCGGGCGGGTTGCCGCTCTGGTATACTCTCGACGCTCTGGACAGTGGATGGAAGGTGGGAGGCGTCATTGGAGTCGCTGCGCAAAGGTTTACAACGAACCCGGCAGTCGTTTTTCGGGCGGATCGCCCAGACGTTGGGGGTGACCGAGATCGATGACGACACGTGGGATGAGGTCGAGAGCCTGCTCATCCAGGCCGATGTTGGCGTGGAAACGACACTGCGCCTGGTCGAACGGATGCGCGGGCGGGTGCGACGGGAAGGCATCACCCGCCAGGGCCAACTCCAGCAGGCGCTCAAGGAGGAACTGCGTGGACTGCTGGACGATCCGCCACCGATGAACATCAGCGGGCGCGATCTGTCGGTGATCTTCATCGTCGGGGTGAATGGTTGCGGCAAGACAACCACTATTGGCAAACTGGCCTACCGGCTGCGCAATGCTGGCCGGCGTCCGTTGCTGGCGGCGGGGGATACCTTCCGCGCGGCGGCGATCGAGCAATTGCAGCTGTGGGGGGAACGGGCCGGCGTGCCGGTGATCGCGGGGCAACCCCATTCAGATCCGGGGGCAGTCGTTTATGACGCAGTACAGGCAGCCCGTGCGCGCGGGCATGACCTGCTGATTGTGGACACCGCCGGGCGGCTGCACACCAAATTCAACCTGATGGAAGAACTGGCGAAGGTGCGCGGCGTGATCCGCAAGGTGATCCCGGATGCACCTCACGAGACGCTGCTTGTTCTGGATGGGACTACCGGCCAGAACGCCCTCAGTCAGGCCCGGCATTTCCAGGAGACGGTGCAGGTTACTGGGGCGATTGTTACCAAGCTGGATAGCACCGCCAAAGGCGGCATGATCTTCGCCATCTACCAGGAACTAAAGCTCCCGGTGCAGTACATTGGGGTGGGTGAGACTATCCACGATCTGCTGTTTTTCAACCCCGATCAGTATGTTGATGGCCTGTTTGATAACGATGGTCGTGGGTAATGCTCAGGCTGGTGGGGAGCCAGCAGCCTGTTGCCAGAAAGGATAAACGAACATGGAAGAGCTCACTACGCGTCTCACGGATATGCGGCATGTCATCAGCAGCCTTATGGAGCGTCTTTGACATCCCTAAGACTGCGCAGCGCGTTGAAGCACTTGAGCAGGAATCCACAGCGTCGGACTTCTGGGCGGAACCTGAGCGAGCGCAACAGGTGATGCGTCAGCTGGCCCGGATGCGGGAGGAAGTCCAGCGCTGGACTGGAATCGCCCAGCAAATTGACGATGCACTGGAACTGGCCGCGCTGGGCGATGAAGCAATGTATGCGGAGCTGGCGGCTGAGACTGAACGCCTGGCTGGAATCGTGGCGCAAATGGAATTTCAGGCGCTGCTTTCCGGCCCTTATGATGTTGAGGATGCGGTGCTGGCCATCCATGCGGGCGCGGGGGGCACGGATTCCCAGGACTGGGCGCAGATGCTGCAACGCATGTATCTGCGCTGGGCGGAGCAGCGTGGTTACCGCACTGAGATTCTGAGCGAGATGGAAGGCGATGAAGCCGGTATCAAAAGCACGACTATCAGTGTGGTTGGCGATTATGCTTATGGCTACTTGAAGGCGGAGCGCGGTGTGCATCGGCTGGTGCGTCTCAGTCCGTTTGACGCAGCAAACCGGCGCCACACGTCGTTCGCGCTGGTAGAGGTCTGGCCGGATATTCGCGGCGAGATCGACATCCAGATCGACGAGAAGGACCTCCAGATCGATACGTTCCGGGCCAGCAGCGCGGGCGGCCAGCACGTGCAGAAGAATGAGACGGCCGTCCGCATCACCCATCTCCCGACCGGGATCGTTGTCTCATGCCAGAATGAGCGTAGCCAGACCCAGAATCGCGAGCGCGCGCTGCAGGTGCTCAAGGCGCGCTTGCTTGACCTGGAGAGGCAGAAGCAGGAGGCACAGCTGGCCGCCCTGAAGGGGGAACACGTTGAAGCTGAATGGGGCAACCAGATCCGGTCGTATGTGCTGCACCCGTACCAGATGGTCAAGGATCACCGGACAGATTACGAAACAGGCAACACCACTGCTGTCCTCAACGGGCGGCTGGATGAGTTCATGGAAGCGTACCTCAGAGCCAGCGTTGGGGCATAACCACCGCGGTCAAGCAAGACCGAACAAACAGGGGCGCCCTCCGGCATTGCGGGCGCCCCTGGGCGTTTCCGGAAACTGTAGTGAACACTCACATAGCGGCCTGCACCTGTCCATGGCGACGCATTACAAACTTGGCGATTTCCGCCGCCGCTGAGGGCAAGAGCGTGAATGGCAGCAGGGTCAACCAGTGCTCGCCGGTGAGCGCTACGGTATTGAACACAGGCTCCAGGAATGGTAGATAGATCACGCCAAGCAACAGGGCAAGCGACGCGCTGACCGCATAGATCATCCAGCGGTTGGTCAGCAACCCGATCTGCCAGATACTGAAGCGCTCTGAGCGTGCGGTAAAGGCCCGCAACAACTCGGCTACCACCAGTGTGGTGAAAGCGATGGTGCGCGAAAGCAGCGGATTAGCCGGGTCTGGCTCCAGCGTGTTCAGGCTGACGACAAATGCGCCCAGCGTGGCGGCAGTCTCTACCACCGCCTGAATACTCGTCAGGATCCACAGATCGCGGGTGATGATCGGCTGGTGCGCCGGGCGTGGTTTTTGGCGCATGATGTCCGGCTCTTTCTGTTCCAGCCCTAGCGCCAGCGCCGGCGCGCCATCTGTGACGAGATTGAGCCAGAGCAGGTGGATGGGCAGCAGCGGCAGGGGCAGGCCCAGCAGCATGGACACAAAGATGATCAGAATCTCGCCTACATTGCAGGAGATCAGGTAGAAAACGAACTTGCGGATGTTGGCGTAGATGATCCGGCCTTCTTCGATGGCCGCGACAATACTGGCGTAGTTGTCATCGGTCAGCACCATATCCGCCGTCTGTTTGCTGACGTCAGTGCCGGTAATGCCCATGGCCACGCCGATGTGCGCTCGCTTGAGGGCGGGAGCATCGTTAACCCCATCGCCGGTCATGGCGACGACGTGCCCGTGACTCTGGATGGCTTCGACGATGCGCATTTTGTGCACCGGGTTAACGCGGGCGTAGACAGAGACGGTTGACGCGCGGCGAGCCAGGTCTTCATCAGAAATGCGGCTGAGATCAGCGCCGGTGAGCAGGCTGTCCTGGTCATCAAGCAACCCCAGTTCACCGGCAATGGCGGCGGCGGTATCAGGGTAATCGCCGGTGATCATCACCGTGCGGATGCCGGCGGTACGGGCCACACGGATGGCATCACGCACTTCCGGGCGAGCGGGATCGCGCATGGCAGCCAGACCAACAAAGGTCAGGTGACGCTCGATCTCGTCAGCGTTTGGCTCCTCAGGGATGGAGTCCAGCGGCCTGTAGGCGATCGCCAGCACACGCAATGCCTGCCCGGCGAGATCAGCGTTTGTTTGCAGGATGGCGGCCCGCCTGCGCTCGTCCAGCGGCTGCACTTCGCCGTTGATCAGACAGGTATCGCAATGCTCGAGCACCAGTTCCGGCGCGCCTTTGGTATAGGCATGGATGACCGGCTGCCCATTGCTGAAGCGGTGGATGGTGGTCATGCGCTTGCGTTCTGAGTCAAAGGGGACTTCCGCAACGCGCGGCCAGGTTGCCGCCAGGTGACGGGCATCGAGTCCCGCTTTGATCGCCATGGTCAGCAGTGCGCCTTCCGTTGGGTCGCCGACCAGGCGCAGGGTGCCGCCATCATGCTCCAGGACGGCATCATTACAGAGCATAGCCCCGCGTGCGAGCATCTGGAGTGTCGGGCTGCTAGCAGGGTCCAGCGTCCTACCGTTGCAGGAGAAGCCACCATCCGGTCGAAAGCCTTCGCCACTGACCGTTAGAACCTGGTCGTCGACCATGACCCGGACGACAGTCATCTCATTGGTGGTGAGCGTGCCGGTTTTGTCTGAGCAGATGACGTTGGCGCTGCCCAGAGTCTCTACGGCAGCCAGCCGGCGGATCAGTACGTGGCGGCGGATCATGCGTTGCATCCCCAGCGCCAGGGCAATGGTCACCACGGCAGGCAGACCTTCCGGGACGGCAGCGATAGCTAGGCTGATAGCGGTCATGAACAGCTGGATAAGGGCTTCCTGATTGGTCGGGACCGCAAGCCAGGCGCCGGGGTCGCTGATCGGGTTAACAGCAGCCAGACGCAGGAGGCCCACGCCAAAGACAACCGCGCAGATGATCAGAGTAGCAGTACCCAGCCAGCGGCCCAACTGATCGAGGCGTTGCTGCAATGGCGTGGCTGGCTCATCATAGCTCTGCAGCATCTCAGCGATGTGGCCGATCTCGGTCTGCATGCCGGTGCTGACAACCAGTCCACGCCCGCGACCATAGGTGACCACACTGCCCATGAACGCCATGTTGCGGCGGTCACCCAGGGTAGCATCCACTGGCAGGATGTCGCCGGGCCGCTTTTGCACCGGCACGGATTCCCCGGTCAGAGGCGATTCATCAACAGTTAGATTGAAGCCTTCAATCAGGCGGACGTCCGCGGGGATGTAGTTACCGGTATCCAGGAGCACAACATCCCCGGGGACGACTTCGCGCCCGGCCACCGTCCTGATTTTGCCATCCCTGACCACATGAGCTTCGGGAGCGGTCATCTTCTTGAGGGCGCGCAGTGCGGCCTCTGCACGGCCTTCCTGAACAATACCCAGGATGGCATTCAGCGCCACAATGGCGACGATAGCCAGCGCGTCGACGTATCCTTCCCCTGTGTAGGCGCCGACGATGGCGGAGATGATGGCCGCTACAATGAGCAGGATGACCACAAAGTTGTTGAACTGCTCCCAGAGCATCTGCAGGAGTGTAGGGGGCGGTTCCTCCCGTAGTTCGTTGGCTCCGTACTGGGCAAGTCGCCGGCTGGCTTCTTCTTCAGTCAGGCCGGTGACCGGATTGCTGGCCAGACGTTCTGCCACTTCGGCGACGGGGTGTGTATGAGGTTCAAACTCGGCTGCCATGACGATCTTCCTCTGTCAGTTGTCAGTCCGGTAACTGCACAGGCCAGCAGGTGGCGATGACCTGTTTGCGAACAGGGTAATCCTTCCAAAAGGATCGGTCAACATTTCTGGCTGGCATCCCCCCAATACTTAGGGGGTGCTGGCCTGGAGGGTGATGATAGCAGTTCAGCGCGTTCTCTGGCGTCATGAACTGCCGCCCGGCTCTCGGCGGGCGGCAGACGCGGGCGAGTGTACCCCGCCCGCCGGGAATGTGCCAATTGGCGGGCGCAGGCTGGCAGCCTTACCCCTGGCTCCTCTCCATCGCAACCTGGCGAGGGGAAAGTAAGCTGCATGCGGCGTACACAGCCCCTGCGGAACAGGGTGTAATAGATGGGTTTAACTGCGTTGTACGCCGCGCATCTTGCCGGATGGCTCATCAGTGACTACACTTATAGATGGCATTGGATGAGATGCACAATGATGTTTGTGCTGAGTCGTGACAATGTGCAGGATGGGGTCGGAGCTTTTCCACTGATTGAACTGCCAAGGCCGACCTATGCTAGAAGTAGGAGCGGCCGTCTTTGGTACCATCAATTCGCGCCTGGCGACGGCGACCATGTGAGAGGAGAGTTGATGGCAATAGGCACCATTGTGATCAATGAGGCGCGCTGTAAAGGATGCACGCTCTGCACGACAGCCTGCCCGAAGGGGATCATCCAGATGGCCAGCGGGCATGTCAATGAGAAAGGCTATACGCCGGCTATCCTTGTGGACCCTGATAACACCTGTACTGGTTGTGCGATCTGTGCGGTTATCTGTCCCGATGTATGCATTACCGTGTATCGCGATGTGCCAGCCGGTAAGCTGCAGGCTGTGATGGCATAGGGGGAGCGATGACCGTACAACTGCTGAAAGGCAATGTGGCAATTGCCGAAGCGGCGGTGCGGGCCGGGCTGGAGGCCTACTTCGGTTACCCGATCACGCCGCAGACTGAGCTTCTGGAACACCTCTCTGGCCGGATGGTCGAGCTGGGACGTGTCTTTGTGCAGGCGGAAAGCGAAGTGGCGGCCATCAACATGGTCTATGGAGCGGCCTGCACCGGCGTCCGGGCGATGACATCATCCTCCAGCCCCGGCGTTAGCCTGATGCAGGAGGGGCTTTCGTATATTGCCGCTTCTGAAGTGCCCTGTGTGGTGGTGGATATGATGCGCGGCGGGCCGGGGCTGGGCAACATCCAGCCTTCCCAGGCGGATTATTTCCAGGTCACCCGTTCCGCCGGGCACGGCGATTACCATCCCATCGTCCTGGCTCCAGCGTCAGTGCAGGAGGCTATTGATCTGACCTTTCTGGCCTTTGACCTGGCGGATAAATACCGGCATGTTGTCCTGCTGGTGGGCGACGGTTTGATCGGCCAGATGATGGAACCGGCTGAGATGCCGGAGATGCGCCCGATTCGACCACGTCCTGACTGGGCGATCACCGGGGCCAGAGGGCGTAGCAAGCATGTGATCACGTCGATCAATCTGACAGCGGAAGAAAACGAAGCTGCTAACCGCCGCATCCAGGCGCGCCTGGCGGTTATCCGCGCCCACGAACAGCGCAGCGTGGAGCATTATATCGAAGGGGCGCGGGTGCTGGTTATCGGCTTTGGCACTGCCGGGCGGGTGGCGCAGTCAGCTGTAAAGATGGCCCGCGAAGCCGGCATCCCTGTTGGTCTGTTCCGGCCAGTTACGCTGTGGCCATTCCCGGAGGATCGGCTGCGCGCGCTGGTCGATGACGGGGTAGAAGCGATTGTTGTCGTGGAGATGAACGCCGGGCAGATGCTGGAGGATGTGCGATTGGTCGTCGGACGGGAGATGCCGATCGCGTTGCACAGCCGTCTGGGCGGGGCAGTACCGCTGCCGGAAGATATTCTGAAGGACATCGTAACTGTCGCGCAGAAGCTGGGCTTGGCCGGGCCGGAGACTGTGCGTTAAAGGAGGATGGCGTGACTCTACACGAGGACCTGGTGAGAACGGTCGTCTACCAGCATCCACAGGCTCTGGAAAACATTTCGACGCATTATTGCCCCGGTTGTACACATGGGATTGCTCATCGTCTGATCGCCGAAGTCATTGATGAACTGGGCATCCAAGAACAGACGATACTGGTTGCGCCGGTGGGTTGCGCTGTGTTCGCCTATGACTACTTTACCGTTGATGGCGTGGAGGCAGCGCACGGACGGGCGCCAGCGATGGCCACCGGTATCAAACGTTCGCTGCCGGATCGGATTGTCTTCACCTATCAGGGGGATGGCGATCTGGCCGCTATTGGCACTGCTGAGATCATCCATGCGGCGGCCCGCGGGGAGAACATCACCACCATCTTCATCAATAACGCGATCTACGGCATGACCGGTGGGCAGATGGCGCCAACCTCGCTGCCTGACCAGCGCACCACCTCGTCGCCCTTTGGGCGCAACCCTGCTATTGCCGGCAATCCAATCCGCATGACTGAACTGATCGCTGCTATCGAGGGCAGTGCGTATGTAGTGCGGCGTTCACTGCACAATGTCAGGGAGATTCGCAAGGCCAAAAAGGCGATTAAGACGGCTTTCCGGGTGCAGCAGGCGGGGCTGGGCTTTGCGATGGTGGAGTTGCTCTCCGCATGCCCGACCAACTGGGGACTATCCGCGCCGGATGCCCTGAAGTGGGTTGAAGAGCATATGGTGCCGTACTACCCGCTGGGCGACTATAAGGTCCTGGATGCTGTCAAAGCGCTGGAAGACCGGGAGTGAGGGCATAGGGCATGCAAGAAGAGGTGATCTTTGCCGGGTTCGGTGGGCAGGGTGTGCTGTTTGCCGGGCAGTTGCTGGCGTACACGGCGATGGACGAGGGCAAGCATGTGACCTGGATTCCCTCCTACGGGCCGGAGATGCGCGGGGGAACCGCCAACTGTACGGTTGTGGTCAGCAACGAACCGATCGGCTCGCCGCTGGTCAGTCGGCCCAGCATCGCTGTCGTATTTAACAATCCTTCCATGCTCAAATACTGCGATCAGGTTAAACCAGGCGGGTTATTGGTGGTCAATATCTCGATAGTCGAGGCAACAACCAGCCGTGAGGACATCACCATCCTGAACATTCCAGCTACCGAGACTGCTAACGCGCTGGGCGAGACGCGCCTGACCAACATGATCCTGATGGGAGCCATGCTGGCAGCGCGGCCTGTGGTCAGCGTGGAGACGTTGCGCCAGACGATCATCGCGCGGCTCCCCAAGCGTCGCCAGGATTTGCTGGCGCTCAATCTGGAGGCCATTACCAAAGGAATGGAACTGGCGGAAGCTCAGTTGGTTGCCCGCGCCTGATCGAAGCCGGAAACGACAGCCAGGCGGCGCCGCAAGCAGGATTTGCGCGGCGCCGTATTGTTTGGTGTTGCTGTATCCCAACCGGGCGCTACAATGAGGATCGGTTGGCTCATAACGGTTGTGGAAGGAAAGGTGGTTGGATCGTATGGATCGCGCACAGGCCTGGGCGCTGGTCACCGAGCACACGCAGTCGCTATCGCTGCGTCGCCATATGCTGGCGGTGGAGGCAGCGATGCGTGCCTATGCTCGCCGCTGGGGGGAGGATGAGGAACTGTGGGGCGTGGTCGGCCTCGTTCATGATTTTGACTACGAAGAACACCAGGATATGAACGCCGAGGACGGGCACCCCAAGTGGGGCGTGCGCTATCTGCGGCAGCGGGGCACTGATGAGCGAATCGTGCGGGCCATTGAGGCGCATGCTGCTGAGCGCACCGGTGTACAGCCGGAGTCCCTGCTGGAGCGCTCGCTCGTGGCGGTGGATGAATTGACCGGTTTTCTCACGGCGGTGGCGCTGGTGCGGCCCAGCCGGGATATCCGTGACATCACCGAGATTAAGTCGGTGAAGAAGAAGTGGAAAGACAGGGCTTTTGCCGCCGCCGTCAACCGGGAAGAGATCGAACATGCTGCCGCCGCGCTGGGGGTGGACCTGTGGGATGAGCACGTGCCGCTGGTGCTGGAGGCGATGAAGGCCATTGCGGCTGACCTGGGCCTGGATGGAGGCGCCGATAGCAGCGTTCAACCGTGATCGTGGTGTGAGAAAGCGATGAGGGCCGGGCAGTTCAATGACGCGCCCGGCCCTGTGTTCTGGCGGGGTTTCCCGGTCTATTGGTCGTAAGAGAAGATCGCAATAGTGAGCGGGGCACCGATCCGGATCTGACCGGGTGTGCGCAGTTCCCAGGTGCCGGAGCGCGGCCCGCCTTGCCCACGCATAGGCGTCGTCCCCTCGAAACGCAGCGTAGTCTCCGCGCCAACTTCGACGCGATTGCGCAGAAAGATGCGCGGGCCGGCATTGAACGCTTCCCCGGAGATGAAGGTTAGCGATGTATTACGTTCCCAGGCACACGAACCGGTATTCAGAAGCGTGATTTCAAATACGAAGTTAGTCTCGGTTTCCAGGAAAACCGGCTCCGTGCCGCCACTGTAGGCCGGGTAGTAACGGTACTGGGCGCTTCCGCGCTCCGGCGGGATGATGGCATAGTCGAACGTACAGGCGCTGGTGGTTGCCGTCATATTGGCCGCCAGGACGGTAGCCTGGACAACGGTCTGAGTCAGGTCAGGCGTTGGCGTCAGCGATGGCGTGAAGGTTGGCGTAATGGTCGGCGTTGGTGTCGCCGTTGGCGTCGCTGAGGGCGTTGCTGATGGAGTCGCTGTAGCGGTAAAGGTCGGCGTGAGAGTCGGTGTGGATGTTGGTGTTGTGGTGGCCGTTGGAGTCTCTGAAGGCGTCCCTGAGGGGGTTGCCGACGGTGTCAGGGAAGGCGTTATTGTGGCGGAAGCAGTCGGTGTCAACGTCGGCGTGGTTGTAGCCAGCAGACCGAGCGACAGCACACCGCTATTGACGCCCCACCATCCTGCGATCAGCAGAAGGGCGAACGCCCCTGCCAGAAACCAGCGCGCACGGAAACCAGCTCGCAGCGGGTGATGCGCCGCCAGTGCACCGGTACCCGGTGATGCTGCTTCAGCTGGATTGCTATCAGTAACTGGCAGGGCAGGCACGGCAGCGCCTGAGGGTTGCTGGAGCCGTTGCAGAGCAGCGTCAATGTGCTCGACCATCTCGGCGGCTGACTGGAATCGTTCCGATGGCTCCTTGGCCATGGCCTTGAGGATGATGGCTTCAACGTCCTGCGGCAAAGCCGGATTCAGGTCGCGAGGAGAAGGCACCGGTTCGTGAAGATGTTTGAGAATGGTCGCCAGCGGTGTTTCTGCCTCGAAGGGCAACTGGCCAGTGCACAGCTGGAAGAGAATCACACCGAGCGAATAGATGTCTGAACGCTCGTCGCCAGCCTCTCCCAGACCCTGCTCAGGGGCCATGTATGCAGGGGTGCCCACCATGCCGCCAGAAGCCGTGAATTGCGCACCGGTCACGATCTTGGCAATGCCAAAGTCCGTCAACACGACGCGACCATCACGATCGAGCATCAGGTTGGCCGGTTTCATATCGCGGTGGATCATGCCCTGCCGGTGGGCGTAAGCCAGAGCGTCAGCGGCGGCCCGGATAATGCGCAACGCCTCCTCCAGCGGTGGGCGATCATGGGCCTGGCTCAACTCAAAGAGACGGTCTTTGAGTGTTGGGCCGTCGATAAGCTCCATGACCATGTAATAGCTCTCATTGGCCTCGTCATATTCAAAGTCGTAGACCTGGACGATGCCGGGATGCTTGAGGCGGGCGACGTTCTGGGCTTCCCGTTCGAAGCGCGACTTGAACTCCGGATCGTCAGCCAGAAAGGTGTGCAAAAGCTTGATGGCGACATAACGATCCAGGGCGGGGTGATAGCCGCGAAAGACCTCGGCCATGCCGCCGCGCCCCAACCGTTCCAGGATTTCGTACTTACCGAGTGTCTTTTTGGCCACGGGAACTATCGAGCCTTGCCCATTGCTGCGCACCGGCTGGTGATTGCCACCCCACGAGTATACTGGCGATTGTCGGTGCGCTCAACCGCTTTTCACAGCGCGAAGCTGGATCAGCTTGGCGTAGGGATGGAGAAGGTGATCTCCCGGCTGCACTGGGGATTGGCGCGATTGGCATAGTATAGCTCAGCGTGCAGGACGTAATCGCCAGCAGTCTCGGCGACTCCGCGCAGATGGAGCGTGAACTCCAGGTCAGGCGTCATCGACTCGATGACGCTCAGCTCGGCCACAACCGGGCCGCCAACCTTGCGAGCGTAGATTTCCAGGTTCGGGCGCTGTTGAAAAGGCGTGATCTTGAGGGTCAGCCGGACGCGACTGCCATCGGGGTATGGTTCAGCTATTAGCGCCGTGATCTCCACCTCAGCGGGTGGGCGAAGTGGTTCGTCGCTGTCAAAGAAGAAGATGTTGGACATGGTTGTTGCTCCGGCAGTTTCCGGCGATCTGTTTGGCGGTGGCGGTCAATTATGGCTCTCCAGCTTCCGATTGGAGCTCGCGGATAGCGGCGATAGCGCGGTCAAAGTGCGCCGCAGGGATGAGCAGGTGATCGCGCTGGTAGGCGGAAAGCGCCATGATGGAGATGTCCTGCTGCGCCAGGCACGTGCTCACGGCGCTGAGAAAGCCAACCAGCGTATGCTCCAGGGGCAGATCGAAGGTCAGCAATCGATAGTCGCAGGCCTCCTGGTGGCCGGGCAGGCGACGGGCGAAGTCCTCCAGGCTGGCGGCTTCCAGCACCAGCGTGACCTCATCCTTGTCAACGATGATTGCGCTGAACGGTTCACCGTTTTCCGCCAGCACGGCTGCTGCAGCAGTGATCGCACGGGGCGGCAGATGCACCAGGCAGTAGTTGCGCCTGTCTGAATAGATAACAGCATGGCGCAGCGCATGGCGAAGTGTTTCGTGCATGATGCCTCCTGCAACTACTCGTCAAAGACGAAAGTGGGTTCCGCATAGAAACGCACGCGTTTGGCGTCCAGACGTTCCTGAATCCAGGTCTTCAACTGGCGGTTCTTCTCTTCCAGTGAGACACTGGCGTAGCGAAGTTCCTGAAGCGGGTAATTAAGCCGTAGCGCTCGTCCGAAGATGATATGGCGGGTGATTCCCGGCGGCAGCAGGTCGTTGTCCCGCGCGGCGACCATGATCTCCGCCGGGTCGTAGCGAGGAAAAACGACGAGGCCGATGACATCCGGGTAGTTATCCCGGACGTGGGCGATCTCGTCGTGGGTGATGCGGCTGATCTTGGCCTGATGGCGATAGGCATTGACCACGCGCCGCAACATAGCTGTGCGGCTGGGGGAGTCACCGCTGTAAGTGAGGGCGAATACCCGCGAATCCCGGGTCACGACGTAGCTCAGGATGTCCCGCGCAGCCAGCGCAGCGCGGGCATTGAGTAAGGAAGTCTCCCGTACGCTTACACCCTCAATGGCATGCAGGGCGGGCAGAAAGCGATCGATGGTCAGGGCGCGTACTGCATGATGCCAGGTATCCAGAACCACCGCTTCGCTTTCGTAGTCTACCGCCTGGACGAGGATGTGCTCGTAGCCAAGCGTTTTGAGGGCGAAATGTCGGTTGGCGCCATCCAGAATCACATACAGACCGCTGTTGTAGATCGGGGCCACGATCGGTGGATTCAGCCAGTGGGTGGCCTGCTTGAGTCGTTCGATTAACGGTCGGGCGCGCTGATCATCATGCTCCTCATGCGGCAGCAGGTTGTCAATGTGCAGGATGCGCAGATCGGGAAAGGTCGATTGGGGAAATGTTTCGCGTCTGGGGCCAGACATGCCGATCTCTCCAGAGAGATAACTTCCACACAGCCAGATCCGACTGAGACAGATACAGGCAAACCGGGCACAGATTCTGACTCGCCGGGCAAGGCGTGCCGATGCAATAATCAGGTAAGTATACCATCCCTTTAGTGTGGCAGGCACAGCAGTTTGCGGTGGCAGGCGACAGGGCAGAAAGGGCTGGTGGTCAGGAGGCCGGGATGACGCGGCGGGCGACTACCCCCCTAGTATCTGGCAACCGGATCGCTGGCGCTGTTGTGCGTACCTGCTCCGGGGTGGACTCTGCACTTGCGCAAAACTCCGCCTCGCCTATATCATGAGTTTACGGTGAGCAGGCCATTATGAGGAGGAGCGGAGCTATGAGACGTGCACTTGCTGTGGCCCTGGCCGTGGTGGTGATCCTGGCTTTTGGAGCAGCCACTGCCACAGCACAACAAGGCGAAAGAACCCACGTGGTCAGACCCGGGGAGAACCTGTATCGCATCGCGCTGCAATACGGCACGACCATCAGCGCCATCGTTCAGGCCAACGGTATTGTTAACCCGAACCTGATCTTTGTCGGGCAGGTCCTGAAGATCCCCGGTACCGCTGGTGGAGGGACCCCACCACCCACGCAGGCGCCCGGCGGTGGCACCGGCCAGACGTCGATCCACATTGTCCAGCGCGGCGAGACTCTGTACCGCATTGCGCTTCGCTATGGCACTACCATCCGCACACTGGTCACGCTCAACAACATTGCTAATCCCAACCTGATCTTCGTTGGTCAGAGGCTTACCATTCCTGGTAGTGGCGGCACTACTCCGTTGCCGACGCCGACGCCGGTCCCAGGTGGCGGCACCACCCCGAACGTGGCCTTTGCCTATGGTATCCAGGTTCACCTGCCTAACCAGAATCAGGCGGCGGTTGCTGCCAGAGTCACTGAGCTGGGCATGACCTGGGTCAAGCAGCAGATTGAGTGGAAAGTCTACGAACCGAACCAGGGCCAGATCAACTGGGCGGCGCTCGACGAGATGGTCAACACGCTGGAGTCGATCAACGTCAAGATCCTCTTCAGCGTGGTTAAGGCGCCGGCCTGGGCGCGCGATTCGACACAGGAAGACGGCCCGCCCGCCAACTTCCAGACCTATGCCAACTTTGTTGGCGCACTGGCGGAGCGCTATCGCGGGCGTGTGGACGCCTATGAGATCTGGAACGAGCAGAACCTGCGTCGTGAGTGGAACAGCAGCAGCCACCCAATCAGCGCCGCGCAGTATGTGGAACTACTGCGGCTGGCCTATAACGCGATCAAGGCCAAGGATCCCGCGGCGATTGTGGTTGCTGGTGGTCTGGCGCCTACCGGTTTTAATGACGGTATCAACGCCATTGACGACCGGGTTTACCTGCGAGCCATGTACGCCAACGGTGTCGCCAATTACTCGGATGCGCTGGGGGCGCATCCCAATGGCTGGGCCAACCCGCCTGCGTCTGTCTGCTGCAACAATACGCCCGGCGTGCCCACCCATGATGACCATCCCAGCTTCTTCTTCCTGCAAACGCTGCGTGACTACCGCAACATCATGGTCGCCAACGGCGATTCGCAGACCTTCATCTGGGCGACCGAGTTCGGCTGGGGCACCAACGCGGACATTGGCGGCGCGCCGCCTGCCGGTTACGAGTTCGTTGCCTACACTGATCTGAATGAGCAGGCTCAGTACATCGTTGCCGCCTTCGACATTGCCCGTAACCTGAACTATGTCGGTCCGATGTTCCTGTGGAATCTCAACTTCTGCGAGGCTGCCGGGGCGAACTCCGAACAGTGTCTGTGGTCGTTGATCGGCCCATCTGGCCCGCGCCCGGCATACGCGGCGGTCAGGGGAATCAGCAAGTAACAACAGGCTTGCCGACCGTCGGCATAAATCAGCCCATCCTCATTCATTGGATGGGCTGATTTCATTATTGCAGGTTATCGCCGGTGCACTGTCATTCGGACACGGCGGAAACCGCTACCGGGGGCGTGCGGAGCGCCGTTGCAGTCAGCGTCGCGGTCGGGGCAGGGGTGTTGGTCGGGACTGGCGTGCGCGTTGGCTGCACCGTGGGCGTTACCGATGGTGTGGGCGTCATCGTTGGCGTACGCGTCCTGGTAAGCGACGCTGTTGGCGTCGTCGTTGGTGTTAACGGCGTGGCTGTTGATGTTGCAGTCGCTGACGGCGTGCGGGTCGCTGTTGGTGTGGTGGTCGGGGATGCCGTTCGTGTTGCGGTCAGGGATGGCGTGGGCGTCGCGGTCGATGCTCTTGTTGGTATTGCTGTCGGCGTTGCCGTAGCCGTCAATGTAGAGGTGGGGGTCGCCGTCAGTGTTGGCGTTACGGTTGCGGTCGCCGTGACAGATGCAGTAGGAGATGGGACAGGCGCTACACCAGTGACCGGCATTGCCCGGACGGCCAGCGTTTGTGCAATCGGCAGCAGGTCAAAAGCCAGTTGCCCGCCGTCCTCTGGTCTGACTCGCGTCCGTTCTTCGCCAATGACCTGCCCGCTGAAGGGGTCCCAGTACTCGAGACGGTACTCGCCTGCGGGCATGCCATCCACTACAGCGCGGAATACCTGTCCCACCGGTGGCGCACTGTCAACGGTCTGCCAGGTGTAAGCCCGGTTCTGAAACCAGGCCAGCAACAGACCCGCGTTGCTGTCCACGAGCGCCAGCGCTCGCAGCGGTGGCACGTAATGGGCAATGGTCATGTGCTCGATCTGAAGCCAGTCGTCTCCGTCGTTACGCAGTTCCAGCTCATGCCTGCCTGCTGGCAGGGGGATGCTCACCGCTGCCCCCGTTGTCCCCGCCGCCAGTTCCACCTCGACTGCGGTGCGTCCATCAAGCGCCACGACCAGGCGAGCCTTGGCTTGGCGCGATACATTGCCCGCGCCGACAGTCAACACCGTGTCAACCGGTGCGTTGAGGATGTAGTGATGCGATATTCGCTGCTGGTTGTTGTACGTCTGCCCGTACAGGAAGCCGGAGAGCAGTCCTACTCCCGGAGAAGGGCCATCAGCCGTCAGCGTATGCGGCCCAAGCTCCGGCAGATCGGGAGCCAGGAAGCGCCGGTCATAGCCATCCACCCGCAATGGAAGATAGTCAGCAGGTCTGTCGGAGAGCAGCTGAGTTTGGACCGGTTCCAGGCGTAGCGCAGGCCAGGGGATGCCTGCCGCAAACTGAGCCAGAGGCCGGTAAATCTCCGTGAGTTCCAGCGGCTCCAGATAGGTATCCCACCACCAGGACGCGCCCGACCCGGCTGCCCCGGCCATCACGCTGGCCCACACGGTATCCCGGATATGCGCGCCGGTTGGGTCTTCATCGGCTGGTTCATACCAGGGGCTGAGAGAGAACTCGGTGAGCATCACTGGCCGGGCGGTGCGCAGGCGTGCATCGCTGATCAGGCGGCTGATGCTCAACACCTGATCAACCGGATCGACCAGGGGGCGACGCTGATAAAAGCGCACCTGTCCAAAGTCAATCCCTGGCGCATCCAGTAACTCCAGCGGCGCTTCCGCCGAGCCGATTGTGATCAGGTGATCGTAAGGGTCTGTTGCCCGCAGGTAGGCCGACATCTCCTCCAGCCACGGCAGCACAATTTCTGGGCTGTAGCCCAGGACGCGGTCAGCGTCGCTGAGTAAATCCCAGGCGAAGATGTGGGTACTGTAGCCCCACCGCGCCACCAAGTAGTGTAGTCGCTGCCGGAACAGCTCCCGCGCCCGCGCTTCGGTGAAGAACCCGGTGGTGCTGGCCAGCGGGCCGCCGTTGATTGCATTGTAAGGGTTGCGCCGCCAATCGGCGCTGGTATCCGCGCGTCGCGGCTGGGCTGGTGGGAGAACCGGTGTGCCGCCATAGTTCGTCAGTGCCTGATGCCACAACACCACCACATCCAGGTAGATGCCCAGTTCTTCCGCCCGCTGCAGGATGAAATCCAGCCGCCAGAAATCATCCTGCGCGGCGGTGTAGTCTCCTACCGGTGGCTGCCATTCGAAGCCAATAAACCAGGGTGTGTCAACGTACAGCCGGGCATAATTGCCGCCATTGGCCGCCAGGTTGCGCAGCCACCGGTCGTAGGCGAAGACGCCGCCTGCTCCATCCCATGACCACGCCAAGTTGTGGCCGATGGGAAAGTAGGCGCTCTGATCATCGAAGCGGAAGTAACGGCTGTTCTCGGCGACCCGGACAAAACCGCGCCCTGGCCCGGCTTGCACCTCAAAGACGCCGGAATCAACCGTTGTCGCTGGCCCGCCTTGCCGCCGCACCTGAAAGCGGTACGCCCATTGGCCCGCTGCATCCGGCGCAAAGCGGATCCGCCAGCCCGGTTCGCCTGCGGGTTCCAGTACCTCGATGGCGCAATCCTCCTCGCAGGTCTGGGCCATTGGCTGCATCCAGAAGCCAGGCATCACCAGCTCGCGTCCATCCGGTGCGGTGAACACGCCAAAGACATCGGCTTCAACGGGATCGTATGGGTTGTCAGGCGTAAACGAGATATTGACAACCCATTCGAGACGATCGTAAACGCGGACAGGCGCAGAACCACTGGTCGGGACAGGGGTGACCATCCCGGGAGGCAGCGGGGAAGGCTCCTGAGCGGCCAGGGGCCTTGTCTCCGTGCCAAGCATCACCATACCCCCCAGCATAATCAGGGCAGCCAGGAGGCTACTGAGCCATGCATGCGATACGTTCATACCGTCAGTGTAGCGCCGGGCAGGTTAGCGCACAACTGCTAGGCTGGCGCTTCCGCCTGTGGCGACTTACAGTAGTGATCCCACCAGCTGACAATCCGCTGGAGACGGTCGATGATATGTGCTGGCTCGCCGGAGCGCGACAGTTCATGCCCTTCGCGCGGATAGCGAACCATCTGGACAGTCCGCCCCAGTCGCTTAAGCGTCGCAAACAACTGCTCCGCCTCCGAGATGGGTACCCGGAAGTCATTCTCGCTGTGCAGGATCAGCAGCGGGGTAGTGATCTGTTCAGCGTAAGCTAGCGGTGAAAGCCGCCAGAACGCCTGCGGATCCTCCCACGGTTCCGCGCCGACATTGGAAGCCATAAACAGCGGGATATCAGTTGTGCCGTGAAAGGCCAGCAGATGGTAGACGCCGCGCTGGGTTACCGCGGCTTTGAAGCGCTGATCGTGGCCGATGATCCAGGTAGTCAGGTAACCGCCATACGAGCCGCCGGTAATAGCCAGCCGCTCAGGATCGGCCAGCCCTTGTTCGACAAGCAGGTCAACACCCGCTAGTACGTCCCGCATGGGGCCGTCCCCCCAGTCGCCCAGGTTGGCCAGCATGAACGGTTCATCATATCCGGTTGAACCGCGAGGATTGCAGAAGAACACTACGTAGCCGCTGGCGGCATGGTGCTGCCATTCCAGCCACATAGTCGGCGTGCTGGCGCCCCACATCCCCTGCGGGCCGCCGTGGATATTCACTGCCAGGGGGTAGCGCTTCCCTGCTTCGTAATCCGGAGGGCGGATCACCCAGCCGTCCACCGGTGTGCCGTCCGGGCTGGTGTAGTGTAGCTTTTCCGCAGAGGCCACGCTGACTGACTCCAGAAACGCCCGGTTAAAGTCCGTGAGACGCCGGAACTCGCTACCGGCGGTGCTGGCGTACAGCTCATGGTAACCGTCAGCGGTGAAGATCGTCGCGGCCACCACATCATCCGGCCCGGTGTGGAAGCCGGTTACCGTTGCACCCAGCTGCATGATCCGCCTGGCCTGTCCGCCGCTCATGTCGATCCGGTAGAGCAGTTCGCTGCCCTCATCCTGCGCTGCAAAGAGCAGAGACTGGCTATCCGCCGCCCATTCGACAGCGATAATGTTGCGATCGGGCATTCCTCCCAGTAGCTGGAGTTCGCCGCCAGCCGCTGGCAGGAGCGCCAGACGGGAAAACTGGTTCGTTGGCAGTCGGTCCGGGTGGGCCAGGCAGGCCAGCCACCGGCCGTCCGATGAGGGCCTGATCTCGTGGCACGTCCACCCATCGCCGGTAAGCTGAGTCTGCACGCTGCTCGCGACGTCAATGCGGATAACGGCGTTAAACATCCAGGGGGCGTCGTGTTCCGGTTTGCGGCTGGCAATACAGTACAACGCCAGGCCATCCGGAGACCAGTAGGGTGTACCATAGTCCCGCGGCTCGCCGGTCAGCCGGCGGGGGCGTCGCCTGCCGTCTGGGTCAGGCGTCACCGGCAGGACATAGGCCTGCGCATAGCGCCCGTCCCAGTAGGTTGTGCCGCTACGGTAGGGCAGGCGCTCTACCACGCGCGGATCGATGCGTTTCTTCTCAGCTTCTTCGTCCGGCTTGGCTCTGTCCTGTTCGTCTAATCCAGCGGGCGGCAGGTCTTCTTTGTCGGTCTCAGCCTGCCACTCTTCCGGGCGCACAGATGACAAGAAAGCGATCTGCCTTCCGTCGGGCGACCAGGCCGGCGCTGTTGCGCCGTTGGGCATATAAGTGAGTTGTATGGCCTCGCCGCCATCCGCCGGGATGAGATAGAGCTGCGGTTTGCCGGTTCGGGTGGAGACAAACACCAGCGAAGTGCCGTCAGGACTCCACCGCGGCACGGTGTCAGCAGCTTCCCCGTTGGTGAACTGGCGCAGCCGGCCCCCATCGGTTGCCGCCAGCCAGATCGACTGACGCGCTTTGTTCTGGTGGCGGTCGCGGATCAGCCGTACAAAGGCAATCTGGCAGCCATCCGGGCTGACCTGTGGATCCTGCACGCCAACCATCCGGTAAAGGTCTTCCGCAACAATGAGACGCTTATCTTCCGGCATGATCAGTCCTCTCCTGGGGAATCCGAAGCAAAATGAATCTGCACTTCATCCGCCTCGTTGTAGCTGAGATGGATGAAAAATGGCGGATCGCCGGGCCGCTGTGCCAGAACACGCGGCAGCACTATGGGCAGGTCCTCCACCAGATCGTAGCGCAAGATATCCGCCTGGGGCACCCATTCCAGCGTACCTTCGCTGGAATTGAGGAAATTCCGGGAGAGCGCTTCCGCCCGGAAGATCAGCAGTAGAATGCCAGTGTCCTGCCCGGCGTCAATGTGGGAGACGCCACAGAATAGCGGGCGCTGCACTTCTAAGCCGGTCTCTTCCCGAATTTCGCGGATTGCGCTGCTGAGTGGATCTTCCGTGCGCTCGATATGGCCGCCCACACCGTTGTACTTGTTGGGGAAGACGCGCCGGTGTGGCCCGCGTTTGAGCAGCAAGACATCTTCACCATGTGTGACAAAGGACAATGTGCGCGGAATCGTTAGCCAGCGCCCTGTTATTGCATCCGCGCCCTGATCGCGTGCTCCCATCGCTACCCTTCCTTGCCTGCTATGTACACTGCAGGAGTATAACGCGGGCAACACGCCGGGGCAGGACCCTGGCCTGCAGGATGCCCCTTGCCGCCTGTGGCATTCATTGTGATAGGCGTAGATCAGGGTACAATTGACAATTGTCAACTTGTTCTTATGGAGATTGTTTTTGTGCTCTCTGTGAATCGCAGTGGCGAACAGATCGGCCCCTACCTTGTCCGCGAGCGAATCGGGCAGGGGGGGATGGCCGAAGTCTATCGCGCTTACCAGCCTTCAGTCAGGCGTGAAGTTGCACTGAAGATCATCCCTCTTGAATCCACCACCGGGCAGACCGCACTTCAGGAACGCTTCAAGCAAGAAGCGGAAGTTGTTGCCGCCCTGGAACACCCGCATATTCTGCCCGTGATTGACTACGGAATCTCCGATCAGGTGCTGTATATTGCAATGCGTTACGTGCGTGGCGGGACGTTACGCGATCTGCTGGAACAGCAGCCAATGGGAGAGGAGCTGGCTGTCAGGTTGTTTGGCCAGATCGCCCAGGCGCTGGGATACGCTCATCGGCGTGCGGTCATTCACCGCGACCTGAAGCCAAGCAACATCCTGCTGGACGATGAGAAGAATGCCTACCTGGCCGATTTTGGGCTGGCCAAGATGCTGAGTGATGTATCTCAACTCACCCTCACAGGAGCGATCGTCGGGACGCCCGCCTACATGGCTCCGGAGCAGTTGCGGGGAGATCCGGTCGATCATCGCGCGGACATTTACAGCCTGGGTGTAATACTCTATCACATGCTGGTGGGACGCCTGCCATTTGAAGGTCCGACGGCGTTCTCGCTGATCTACCAGCATATTGAGAAGGCTCCGCCGCCGCCCCGCGAGTTCAACCCCGAGTTGCTGCCTGAAGTCGAACATGTGCTCCTCCAGGCATTGCAGAAGGTTCCGGCGAATCGCTTCGACACCGCTGAGCAGATGGCTCAGGCGCTGCGTGAGGCGCTGATGCCCGGTCTGGAGCGCCTGCCGGTTGCTGCTCCTGTGCTGCCGGAGCGGGTTCTGCTTCCTGGCGCTGGTGTCACGCTGGCTCCTGGCTCCGGTCTGACGGAGCGCAGGGGGGCGGCACAACAGATGGGCATTCATGAGGGCGGGAGGCTCCTGCCCTGGCACGGAGGGTTTCTGCTCAGACAGTGGCCTGTCCTTGTGGTTGCGGTGATAGCGCTGGCGCTGGGCCTGTGGTACATCCTTTCTGGCCCTACAGGCGCTGCACCGGGCCTGAAGGCAACGCTACTGGACGGGCAGGTTGGTACGCCGAAGGATGTGCTGGCGAGTGAGGCTGAAGTTGCGCTGGCGCGGCAGGTTCTGGGTAGTTCTGGCTTCATCGGTTACGTGGCTTGTAACCAGACCAGTGAGTTTTTTGCCACCATGGCGCGCCGGCTATCGGATGCCAGCGCGGCGTATGGGCTGGCATTCCGGGTCTACGATGCCCAGACCGATGCCAATGAGGAGATCATCCAGGTCGAGCGGGCGCGCACGGATGGCGCCAGGGCGTTGATTGTCTGCGTGGTCGATGCGGAAGCGGTCAGCCGCACATTGCGGTCAGCCGCCGAAGACGGCCTGGCCCTGGTGCTTCATAACATGGATGAGCCGCCGCCTTATCCGGCGGTGCTGATCACGCACGATGACTACGCGTTAGGGCAGATACCGGGCCATTACGCAGGTCAGCTAGTCCAGAGGGAACGGGGTGGGCATGCTGAGGTGGTCATCTTGGACTTTCCTGACTTGCCCAGCATTGTCCGCCGGGCTGACGGCCTGGAAGATGGCTTGCTGGCAATTGCGCCGGAAGCGCATATCATCGGTCGTTACAGGGGTGGTACAATCGCACTGGCCCGGCAGTCGGTGAGCCATCTGCTGGCTGATGGTGTTGCCATTGATGTGATTCTCAGCATCAACGATGCTGGAGCGTACGGGGCGATCGCCGCGCTTGAGCAGGCCGGGATCGCGCCCTCCGCGGTGATTGTGACGGGCGTGGACGCGGAGGCTGTAGCACTACAGCGCATCCGTGAGGGATACTTCATGCGGGTGACGGTGGCGGTCGCTGGTGAGCAAATCCCGGCAGCGTCGGTCAATGCGATCGTCAAGCAGCTGGCCGGGGGAACATTGCCACAAATTATCGTGGTGCCGCCCGGCGATCTGTTCACCGTGGAGACTGTTGACGACTGAGCAGGAGCAGTCGCTGGTAGGCTGTGTGGTCTGTAACCGGTGTGAACTATGAGTGCCCCAGGCGAACCGTTGGTACTGGAAGGTGGCGGGCATATCCTTATCCGTCCTGCCGAAGAGCAGGATCTCCCGCCGTGCCTGTTGCTTGATCATTCCTCGTCCAGCGACTATGTCTGGCAGGTTGAGGCACGCGAGGACCAGGGCGCGCTGGTCTACAGCTTCCGAACAGTGCGCCTACCACGTTCGATGCCGATCATTACCCCTCATGATTCCACAGTTATGGAGGCGGCGATCCAGTCTGGTGAGTGTTTGCTGGTCGCGGAAGTCGGGGAGCGCATTGCCGGATATGTGCTCATCCGTCCGGACCATGCCTGTGGGACTGCCTGGGTTCGCCAGCTGGTGGTTGACCGTCCTCTGCGGCGGCAGCGGTTGGGGAGCACTCTGCTGCACGAGGCGCAGCAATGGGCCAGGGCCAGTAACCTGGCCCGGATCACGGTCGAAACCCAGACCAAGAATCACCCGGCGATAGCCTTCTGCCAGCGGCACGGGCTGACACTGTGCGGCTTCAACGATCGTTACTATCCGAACCAGGATATTGCCCTGTTCTTTACACAAAGTCTGCGGTAGTTCGGGCTGGTTGGGAATGTCATTGTCTCTGGAACGTTTTCTGCAGGTGACCAATGAAACGCTGTCAGCGATCATCGTGATCGTTGGGGCGTCTATGTTACTGTACAACCTGTCGCGCAATCAGCGCTCCAGGGTAGTGCGTGCATCCAGTTTGTTACTGGCGTGTGTGACGGTTGTTTCCCTGATCGATGTCTTTGTCGCCCTCAGCCCGACACTCCTCTCCCTGCGCAACTGGCTGCGGGTGCAGTGGGTGGGTATCGCATTTGCGCCGGCAGCTATGTTTCATCTCTCAGATGCTCTGCTGGCGACGACAGGGCTGGTATCGCGCGGGCGGCGGCGGCGGGTGGTGCGGCTGTTGTATCTGCTCAGCGCAACATTCGCGGTGATGGCGCTGACTACCGACCTGCTGGTCTATGGGCTGGTGCCAGGTCCGGCGGCATACCTGCAGGCCGGGCCAATGTTCCCGGTGTATGTTCTGTACTTCGTGATCGCAATAGTTGTTTCTGTGTACAACGTGTTGCGAGCGCGGAGACGATGCCTGACGACCTACACACACCGGCGGATGGGATACCTGTTATATTCATTCACCCTGCCCGCTATCGGCATCTTCCCTTATTCGCTGTTGTTCCCTGATTCGTCAACTTCCCCGGTGTTGTTCTGGTTGCTGGTCAACCTGAATAATCTGGGCATTGCCCTGATGCTGCTGTTCATCGCCTATCCGCTGTCGTTCTTTGGTTCGAACATTCCCGATCGGGTGGTCAAGGCGGAGCTGCTCAGCTTCTTCCTGCGGGGGCCGTTTGCGGGGATTCTGGTGCTGCTCATCGTATTGTACGTGCCCCAGGCCGGGCGCATCCTGGGACTGCCAGGCGATGAGTTCATGCTCTTTGCGGCGGTGGCGATGGTGATGTTCTGGCAATGGATGGTAACCCTGTTCTTGCCCCGCCTGGAACGCTACCTGGTTTACCCCGATGAACAGGCGCAGGTGCAGATGTTGCAGGATGTGGCACACCGTCTCCTGACCCACAACGATCTGCATCAGCTCTTTGAAGCCCTGCTGGCGGCAGTGTGCGATCTGGTACAGGTGCCGGTAGCCTTTATCGCCACGCTGGATGGCGAGCAGATACGGGTGAGCGAATCGGTCGGCGGATGGCAGCCGGACGCCCTGTGGGATGATGGCGACGAATTGCTGCGACAGCTGCGGAGCAATGCCAATGGCATAGCTACAGTTTATTCCTGGCACGATTTCTGGGTGGTGCCCCTGTACAGCGCGCGATATCCGCAGAGTGGATCGAACGGCAACGGCCAGGAAGGGCGTCTGCTTGGCGTGCTGGGGGTACAGGCGCGCGCGTCGGAATTCGACCTGACGCCTGAAGAGCAGCGGGTGTTCGAGATGCTGGTGGAACAGGTCGCCCAAGCGCTGGACGACCAGATCCTGCAAACCGAGGTCTTTACCGCTCTGGAGCGATTGTTGCCGGAGATGGAGGCAATCCAGCGTCTGCGGGATACTGCCCGTTACGGCGACTTTCCGGCCCTGATCAAGGCGGAGGTGCGTACTTCGACGGAACCGAAGCCCGGTTTTGTCAGCGCCGTGCGGGACGCCCTGCGCGATTACTGGGGTGGGCCGCGCCTGACACAGAGCGAGCTGCTGCAACTGGGTGTAGTCCGGGCAGCTCTGCAGGAGAATGGCAACAATCCGACACGCGCCTTACGGGCGGTATTGCAGGAGGCGGTGAGCCGGATGCGCCCCGCTGGCGAGCGCAGTATGACACAGACTGAATGGACCCTGTATAATATCGTTGAACTGCGCTTCATCCAGGGCTACCGGGTCCGCGATGTGGCCAAGCGCTTGGCGATGAGCGAGGCCGATCTCTATCGTAAGCAGCGAGCGGCCATTGAGGAGGTCGCCCGCATTCTGATCGAGATGGAGAAGGAAACGGAAGCGATGCAGTAACCAGCCGGTTAATCCGGTCGTAGGGCGTTTTTGACAGTGTGCTAGGCTATTTCTATAATGGCCTCTGCCCCAATCTGTGGTCTTATCGTGTGTACTTAACACCTGTTCAGTGGAAGTACCACAGGAGGAAGGATGGATTGATGTCAAACGCGACTTTTCGGGGAGAACGGGGGATGTCATCGCCGCCGGCGATCGATGAGGCTTATTGGTCGGCATTATTGCGGGAAGGCGAGATGCTACCTGCCGAGGAGATGAACCGGACAGGGGATGACTGGTACGCAGGATTGGCTGTAGCCGAACGGGAGACTGCCAGCTTTGCGGAGGAACGGGACTATCCCAGCTCGTCAGACTGGCAGGAAATCCGCCAGATCATGGCATCGGATACGTCGTTAGAACTGCCGGTTATCGGCAACAATCGCGGGGGATTGCTGGTACAGTGGAAGAGCCTGCGCGGCTTTGTGCCGGCCAGCCAGTTAGTGGACTTCCCGGCGATTACCAACGAGGTCGTTCGCCGCCAGGAACTCGCGGCTTATACTGGCCGGCATCTTGTCCTACGAGTGATCGAACTTGACGAGGCTCAGAATCGCCTGATCTTCTCTGAGCGCGCCGCTCAGGTGAGGCCAGGTACGCGGGCCGCTGTGCTGGACAACTTGAAGCCAGGTGATAAATGCACCGGCGTGGTGACCAACGTCTGCGATTTTGGCGTGTTTGTTGACCTGGGCGGTGTGGAGGGCCTGATCCATATCTCGGAATTGAGCTGGGGACGGGTGGGGCATCCAGGCGACGTGGTCAAGCGAGGCCAACAGGTCACCGTCTATGTCATGGATGTCAACAAGGAGCTTGGTCGGGTCGCCCTGAGCATCAAGCGCTTGCAACCGGATCCGTGGGAAACCGTCCATGAGCGTTACCACGTCGGCCAGATCGTCCGTGGGGTGATCACAAACGTAGTTGATTTTGGCGCTTTTGCCTGTATCGAAGAGGGATTGGAAGGGCTGATCCACATTTCGGAACTGGCGGAAGGGCACTTCCTGCATCCGCGTAATGTGGTTAGCGAAAGCCAGGTGGTGCAGGCCAGGATTCTTAACATTGACGGCCCATCCCGCCGCTTGGGGTTAAGCCTTCGGGACTTGAGCGCAAAATGATCTTTGCTGTACGGGTGGTTTTCGGGGCCGCGCTCGACATTTCTGGCAGAGTGCGGCCTGTTTGTTGTAGGATTGCTTGCTGGAACAGATGTGCTATGATGACGGCGGAATGGTGAACTCCGACTGGGTGCTGGTGATGATGAATTGCGAACCGGGTGATTGTTAGTGGCAGGTTCTCATGGCAGGCAAACAACCAACTCACCAATCGTCCGTCTGGCGCACTGCCCTCGACGCGCTTAAGACGAAATTCCAGAAGTCTTCTGGCGCGCCCCGACCGGGAACGCGATCGAGGGGCAGGGGCGGAGCGTTCAAGGGGGGCTTTCTGGCACGGGTCCGGGCAATGCCGGGCCGGGTGCGGGATTTTCTGGATGCCCTGCCGCCAGGCTCCAGTGAAGTTGCGGCAGTGTTGTTGATCGTTTTCGGCGTGGTGTCGCTGCTGGCGCTGCTGAATTTCTCGCCGGATGCCTCCCTGACCGGCAGCTGGGCGCAGGCCATCCGCCAGTTGTTTGGCTATGGCGGGGTCGTGGTGGCGCTGGGCATTCTCGCGCTGGGCGTGATCTTGCTGTTGCCGCAGTTTGGTGTTGTTCTGCGCTTTCCCTGGTCGCGGATTCTGGCTCTTGAGGTGAGCTTTCTTTCCCTGCTGGCGTTATTGCATCTGCTGGCCAACGATCCGGAGCCGCGTGCGCTGGCACGAGCAGGGGGCGGTGGAGGGTATGTCGGCTGGGCTTTCAGTCAGATGATCGCCGGGCTGTTTGATCCTATTACGGCGACCGTTGTGTACGGAATCGTGTTTCTCATTGCCGTCAGCCGGGCGGCCGGCCTGCGCCGGCAACATCTTGACATCGCCCTGGAATGGGGCATCGCCAGGTTGACCCGCACAGCGGAGACCCTTGAACAGCGCGCTGAACGGCTGGCCAGGGAAGCCGGGAAAGAGACACCAGAAGATCAACCGCAGGCTGGACCTGAAGCTTCGTCTCTGCGTCGCCGACCATCTGTTGTCGATCGCAGCCAGTTCGCTGGAGCGGGGCATGTCCGCCCTCTGGCGCCGGAGGATGATGATTTCAATGAAGGCGACGATGAGGGCGACGAAGAGGATGACCTGTATTCCTCTGCCCTCCCGTCCTACATCCAGCCTGACCCGGACAAGGTCGATCGCGGTCTCAGTTCGCCGGGGCCGCCGGGCGAGCGCCCGTCTATCGTGCCCCGCACCAACGGGGAAGAGCCGGGGAGATGGGCTGTGGCCATGCCGGTGCACAAGCCGACCACGCGGGCGCGTCAGGTTCGCGACGCCTATGGGCGGCTGGTGCGTGAGTTTCGCGTTGAAGACCTGCAGGAGGAACGGCGGGTTGGCCGACGTGAGGAGGGGTTGCCGCCCTATGACCTGCTGGAAGACAACGATCTCAACCGGCCGACGGACGAGGAAATCAATACCAACGCCCGTATCATTGAAGATACGTTGCGGGAGTTTGACATTCATGTAGAAGTTGTGGATGTCAAGATCGGTCCGGTTGTCACCCAGTATGCCGTACAGCCCTTCAAAGAGATGGTGATGGAGGATGGGGAGCGTTTCCTGCAGCGTGTAAGGGTCAACCGGATCACTACCCTGGAAAGAGACCTGGCGCTGGCGCTGTCAGCGCAACGCCTGCGTATTCAGGCGCCGGTCCCGGGACATTCGTATATTGGCGTTGAGGTGCCCAACAAGCGTCCAAGCATCGTTTCGCTGCGCGGCGTGATGGAAAGCGTCAACTTCTACCGGGCGCGCAAATCGCCGCTGGCGCTGCCGCTGGGCCGCGATGTCTCCGGGGAGTCGTTTGTAGCTGATCTGGCGTCGATGCCTCACTTGCTTGTCGCTGGCACGACCGGGTCAGGCAAATCGGTTGCGCTCACCGCGATGGCGACCGCGCTGGTGATGAACAACCTGCCGGATCGTCTCAAACTCGTCCTGCTCGATCCCAAGATGGTTGAGCTGACGCGCTTCAACGGCCTGCCTCACCTGCTGGGACCGGTGGAGTACGACCAGGAGCGCATTCTGGGTGTGCTACGCTGGGCCACACGTGAGATGGATCGGCGCTATAAATTGTTGGAAGTGGCGGCGGCGCGCAATATTGAGAGCTATAACCGGGCGCTTGGCAAGCGCCGGATGGACGAGCATCTACCCTACATTGTGATCATCTTTGACGAGATCGGTGATCTGATGCTTTCCCGGCCTGATGAGACGGAAAAGACGCTGGCCCGGCTGGCGCAGATGGCGCGGGCAGTGGGGATTCATTTGATTGTGGCCACGCAGCGCCCCTCGGTGGATGTGATCACCGGTCTGATCAAGGCGAACTTCCCGGCGCGGATTTCATTTGCGGTAGCGTCCGGGGTGGATTCCCGGGTGATCCTGGACACGGTTGGGGCGGAAACCCTGATGGGGCGCGGCGATATGCTCTATCAGGCGGCAGACGCTGCCGGTCCGCAGCGCCTGCAAGGCTGTTATGTTTCTGATGAGGAACTGGAGCGGGTGCTGACCTACTGGAAGCAGTGGCTGCACCAGCAGGTCGAGGCTGGAGTGATGCCAGCACGCACCATTGCCCCCTGGGAGCGGGGCATGACGCGCCGGGAGATACTTTCCGAAACTGACCCGATGCTGGAAGAAGCGATCCGGATTGTCGTTGAAGCGGGCGAAGCCTCTGCCTCCCTGATTCAGCGGCGGATGGGGCTGGGGTATCCCCGCGCAGCGCGGCTGATGGATCTGCTGGAGGAATTGGGGATCATTGGTGCGGCCAAGAGTGGCGGGCGAACCCGCGAGGTCCTTTATAAGCCCGGCGAGGACCCGTTCCGGAATCTGGTTGAGAAGCGCGTGCGACGGGACGACTGAGGCAGGCAACGCGGGTCTTTGACTTTCGCGGAAGAAGGGGCAACGGCATTGACTGACGAACGTCGAACCGGCGCAAGCTGGGGATGGGTGACGCAACTGTTGTCGATTGGCTTGCGACCGGCGTGGCAGAGCTGGATGTATCAGCGCACCAGGCAACACCAGGATGCGCGGTTTGGGCGGCCAGCCGCCCCGGTGGGACCATGGCAGCGGCTGGGAGCGCTGGAAGCGTACGAGCGCGACACTCATGGTGTGACCTTTCGTACCGGGCAGGGCTGCCTGAGACTGGATGTGCTGGCGGAAGATTGCCTGCGTGTGCGGGTGAGTCCGGACGGTCGCCTGCCGGAGTTGTTCTCATATGCGCTGGTCGAGGATGGGCCGCAGACGGGTGATTTTAACGTCACCGAGGAATCGGATGCGCTGGCAATCCGGATGGGGCGGAACATCTGCCGGGTCGCCCGCGCCGATCTGAGGCTAACAGTCACCGACACAGATGGACGGCTGATCTACGCGGATGCCGAAGGGCCAGTCTGGAGTGGTGAGCGGGTGCGCCTGAGCGCGCGACTGATGCCGGACGAAACCGGGCACGGACTGGGCGAGCGCGCTTTTGGCTTCAATCTGCGCGGGCGATCGTACGCGCTGTGGAACACTGATCCTGCCGGGTACCAGCGCGGCAACGATCCGATCAACCTGTGTATCCCGTTCTATGTCGGGTTGCGCGGCAGATCGGCCTATGGCCTGTTCTGGGATAACCCGGTTCGGGGCATGGTTGCCGTTGGGGCGCCGGGAGCGGAAGACCGGCTGATCTTTGAAGCGGAGGCTGGCGGGCTATGTTACACGCTTTTCACTGGCCCTTCCGCACTGGACGTGTTGAGCGCGTACACCCGCCTGACCGGGAGGATGCCCCTGCCGCCGTTGTGGGCGCTGGGTTATCACCAGAGCCGGTGGAGCTACATGTCGGCGGACGAGGTGCGCGACATCGCGCGGGAGTTCCGCCAGCGCAGAATCCCCTGCGACGCAATCTACCTCGACATTGACTACATGGACGGGTTCCGGTGCTTTACCTGGCATCCCCGGCGTTTCCCTAATCCAGCGGGGTTAATCAGCGATCTGAAGGCTGCGGGTTTCCGTACGGTGGTGATGATCGATCCGGGCATCAAGGTTGATCGGTCGTACCGGGTCTGCCGAGACGGACTGGCGCAGGGGGCTTTTCTTCGCTATCCCGACGGTCGGTTGTTTGTTGCCCCGGTCTGGCCGGGCAACTGCTACTTCCCGGATTTCACCGCTCCCGCGGTGCGGCAGTGGTGGGGAACCCTGTACCGCGATCTGCTGGAGGCAGGCGTGGCCGGGGTATGGAACGACATGAATGAACCGGCCATCTTCAGTTCAGATGCCCGGTTAAAAGAAGCGCCGGACTATCTTGTTCACGACTACGAAGGGCGCAGCGCAGATCATCGCACCGCCCACAATGTCTACGGCATGCAGATGGTGCGGGCAACCAGGGAAGGATTGGAGCGGCTTCAACCGGAACGACGACACCTGGTGATTACCCGCTCCGGTTACGCCGGGGTGCAGCGATACGCTTCGTCGTGGACGGCGGACAATCATTCCACGTGGGATCACCTCAAGCTCAGTATCAGCATGTGCCTCAACCTGGGGATGTCCGGGCTGGCCTTTACCGGGCCAGACATCGGTGGATTTGCGGGAGAGGCTGACGGTGAGCTGTTCACGCGGTGGGTACAGGCCGGTATACTGCTGCCGTTCTTCAGGGGGCACACTGCAAAGTGGACAGGGCGGCACGAGCCGTGGGCGTTCGGCCAGCCCTATGAAGACATCTGCCGGAAGTACATCGCGCTGCGTTACTGCCTGTTGCCCTGCCTGTATACCGCTTTTGCGGAGTGTGCGCGTTACGGCTGGCCGATTGTCAGGCCGCTGGCGCTTCTTGATCCTGATCTGGTTGACTGTGATGATGCTTACCTGCTCGGCGAAACCCTGCTGGTTGCGCCGGTTGTGGAGCCCGGCGCGCAGACGCGCACGGTCTGCCTGCCGTCGGGGGTATGGTACGACTACTGGAGCGGGACGAAATTCAAGGGCGGAAAGCGCTACCAGGTCGAAGCGCCGCTTGACCAGTTGCCGTTGTTTGCGCGGGCAGGCAGCGTTATCCCACACTGGCCGGAGATGCTGTATACGGGCGAGAAAGTAGTCGATGAGCTTACCTTGCGGGTTTACGCTGGCGATGGCCGTAGCCCTCTGTACGAAGACGCTGGGGAGGGCAAAGACTATCAAGCGGGGGTGTTCCGGTGGTCGCATTTTGCCTGCGCGACTTCTGCCAAACAGTTTGACCTGCACTGGGAGCGCGAGGGCCCCTATGTGCCTGGATACCGGCAGATCCGCCTGCAGTTGTACGGTCTGGCGCACCCTCCGCAGCAGATCAGCCTTGATGGCTCCCCGGTAGCGTGGCAAATGCAGGATGGCTGTATTACGTTCAGCACCGATCGGGAATTCGAGGCTCTCAGTGCGGTCTTTTGAGCACCCTCGAATCCAAGGATGCGCAGTATTCTCAATAGAAATGCGACTCCGTGATAAAGTTGTTGTGGTTGCGAGACAACCAACCCAATCACAGGAGCCGCACGATGGACACTATAACACAGATTCAGGTGGCATGGGAATTGAAGA